>CBFDCK010000194.1:0-4797 GCA_965603285.1 uncultured bacterium | reverse complement strand
TCCGTCTCAATGCTGCACTACAGCGAGCAGCGTGCCGACGTTCCTTACCGTTTTTGGAAGGATTTCTCGGGGCAAATCCGGGCCGAAAAGGATTGGGAGCAACGCACCTACCGGATGTATGTACGCAATCTTGACCTTGATCCCAGAATTTCTCTTAAACAGGTCCAGGAATATCTGCTAGACCAATACCAGTGGTCATCAGTATCCCTCAACTATGGTCAATTAGCAGCCTGCCGGCTGATCGATTTTGTCAACGCGGTTGACCATTTCCTTAATGACGACCCCTGGTCATTAGTTACCAATCGAGCACAATAACATCTCAGCCCCAAAAAATATGTCATCCATGCTGGAACTCATCGAGGAACTTTGGTACCTCAAGCGCGATATCATCTCCTATGGTTTCGACCAGGCATTCTACCGTCTGGCTGAGGAATTGTCCGGGGAGATGAAGATTCACAAATATCCATCAGGTGAACAGTGCTGGACCTGGTATGTTCCAGAAAAATGGACTTGCCACGAGGCATATCTGGAGACCCTGGACGGTCATCGCCTGTTCGACTATGGCGACCACCCACTCCATGTAGTTTCATATTCACTGCCATTCGAGGGTATAGTAAACCGGGAAGAATTACTCAACCATCTGCACACACATCCAACCCTCCCGGATGCCATCCCGTTCATATTCAAATATTACGAGCGGGAGTGGGGATTATGCGCAACAAAAGAGCTTGTAGAGAACCTGACGGAGGACGAGTACCGTGTCCTGATTCGCACAACATCCGAACCCGGGGAACTCAAAGTAGGAGAGATCGTAATACCAGGTGAGAGCGAGGAATCATTCATGCTGGCAGCTCACCTGTGCCATCCAGCAATGGCTAATGATGATCTGACTGGAGTGGTCGTCGGATTAGAGGTAGCACGCACAATGCTGGAAAACCCGCGACCCTATTACACATACCGTGTTCTCATCCTTCCAGAAACGATCGGCACGCTGGCTTATTTAAGTCATCATGAGGACTTGATTCCTGGCATGGTAGGCGGGTTGTTCCTCGAAATGTTGGGCAACGACTCTCCGCATGCGCTGCAGTGCTCCTTCCAACCACACAACCAGGTTGATCTGTGCCTGGTCTCTGCATTAACAGGGCTGGATCCAGAGAGCTACAGTGCACCATACCGCACGGTGATCAACAACGACGAACGCCAATTCAACGCCCCTGGGGTGCGTGTGCCCATGCTCTCACTTTCGCGTGTTGAACCACCCAGCTCGCCTACCCGCCCATACCGCGAGTACCACTCCAGTCTGGACACCCCGGCGATTATCTCTCAAGCTAGGTTAGAAGTTTCCCGGCAGGTTGTGCTCGGTTTGATCGCTGCCTGGGAGCGCAACCAATACGTGGTCAACCGCTTCAAAGGTGAGGTGTTTTGCTCCGGGTATGGTATTTGGATCGATTACCGCAACAATCCAGAAGGTCATCGCCGTCTGTTTGAAATTATGGAACGATGCGATGGCGAACATACCGTCGCAGACATTGCCACGCAGTTGGACGTCTCTTTTCAAGCGGTCTGGGAGGTCATAGAAACCCTGCTGCAGAAGGATTTGGTCTGGCTCAGCCGGACCCCACAAAAAACCACACCTCGATGAATCCTCTCTACGTGGGGAAGAATTGGCTCAAATTTTCGCGCTGGCAGTGCCGCCGGTATGCCACTGCCCGTCGTTGGGGTTCCGAAACGCTCCAAAAAACCCCGATAGTCTTTGGCAACGCCATGCCCAAATCCGGTTCTCACCTGATTTTTCAGGTGCTGCAGGGCTTACCAAAGTTGGGACCATTTGTTAATCCTGGTTTCCCCCCTGTCAACCGTTCAGAAGACAACAGCAAATTACCTGAAGCTGATGTGCTGGCAAATCTTCAGCGTTTGCGTCCTGGGGACATCGCTTACGGCTACGTTCATGCCAAAGAACCGTATATCTCAGAGCTAACAAAACATGGTAGAGCCACAATGTTCGTCTATCGCGATCCGCGGGATGTTATCGTTTCACACGTATTCTACGCAACGGACATGCATAAAGGGCATGGGATGCACAGTTATTACACTGAGAAGCTGCAGACGATGGAAGAACGCATCAATGCTGCCATTCAGGGCGTCGAGGAACCCCGCTCCAAGCTGACCTCGATCCAGGCGAAATACGAAAATTATCTAGGCTGGTTAGAAGAGCCCAATGTCCTCAGTATGCGCTTTGAAGATTTAATTCTCGATCGTGAAACTGCTCTGGGTCAGATTTTAGATTACCTGGGGACTCGGGGATTTTCGCCAATTGTAGACCGCCGCCAGGCTGTAAACATACTCGAGGAGTCTATCGCTCCCCGCAGGTCTGGGACTTTCCGTAAGGGTCAGCCAGGCAATTGGCAAGAACATTTCACTGAAGCTAACAAAGCCGTATTTAAAGAACAAGCTGGAGATTTGTTAATTACACTGGGTTACGAAAAAAGCGCGAGCTGGTAGGTAAACTAAGCACTTATTTTGTACAGACAATCGTTCACACAGCCTGAATGTCTAAATCTGAACCCAAGAACGCGAAACCAATAATCGTCTCAAGAACCCGGTTGGTCAGGCGTGCAGCGCGCCGGGCAGTTTGTATAACCCGCTATGGGGAAAAATCTCTGGACAACTCTCCGGTTTTCTTTGCTAATTCCTTTCCCAAAAGTGGGACCCATTTGCTCACCCAGGTTCTGGATGGTTTCACTCGCATCGGTCCAGCAGTCAACAGCGGACTGCCTGCGATCGTCACATTTGAGGGGGACACAGGTCGCCAGCGCCTCGTGAGCGAAATTAAGAACGATATTGAACGGCTGCTCCCCGGCGATATCGCATACGGTCACCTGCACGCCATACCCGAAATTACCAACCTGTTGAGCAGTGAAGGAATGGCGACGTATTTCATTTACCGTGATCCGCGCGACGTCGTGGTCTCTCATGCGCACTACATAACAGAAATGGCTCCGGGACATATCCACTCCGAGTTCTTTCGCCAAGAGTTGCACAACTTTAATGAGCGCCTGCAGGCTAGCATTGTGGGAATTGGAAACAACGAGTTAGGAACCGGGAGCAAAACAGCCGACGCACCACCCCTTCCAAACATATGTGAACGTTTCGAGCCGTACTTGAAGTGGTTGGACTGTCAAGAGGTGCTCAAACTGCGTTTTGAAGATTTTATCGACCTACGGGAAGAAACGGTTGGACGGGTTCTGGATCACGCTGTCAATCGTGGATTCGCACCTGTGGTTGCGCGGGAAGAAGCAGTGCAAACTCTATGGGAAAACATAGATCCATCCAGTTCGCCTACATTTCGCAGCGGTAAGGTTGGCAGCTGGCGCACGGCTTTTGACAAAGAAAATAAGCGACTATTTAAAGATGTCACCTACGATTTATTAATTCGACTGGGCTATGAAAAAAATAATGACTGGGTAGAAACAAATGACTAACATAGTTGCACTTGTCCCTATGCGCCACCATTCGCAGCGCGTACCCGGCAAGAATTACCGCCCCCTTGCTGGCAAACCGCTCTTCCACCATATTATCACTTCATTACTAACCTGCCCCGAAATCACCCAGGTTGTGGTAGATACCGACAGCCCTCCGATCATACATGGTCTCCAGGAACACTTTCCCCAGGTTACTATTCTCGAAAGACCTGAGCACCTGCGTGCTGATGACATTGCGACGAACGAGGTATTGATATACGACATATCTCAAGTGCAGGCTGACTTATATCTGCAAACCCACAGCACAAATCCTTTGCTGCGTTCTGAAACCATTTCAAAAGCGGTTCAAACCTTTATATCCAACTACCCGGTCTACGACTCGCTTTTCTCCGTCACACGTATGCAAACTCGCCTTTGGGATCAATCAGGAAAGGCGATCAATCACGATCCAGCTATTCTGATCCAGACTCAAGATCTCCCGCCAGTTTATGAAGAAAACTCCTGTCTTTATATCTTCAAACGCCAGACCCTATTGGCTCGCCGCAACCGTCTGGGGGAACGCCCGATGATGTTTGAGATTGATCCTCCCGAAGCATGGGATATCGACGAAGAGTTGGACTTCCAAATTGTTGAATTTTTGATGACACAGGTGAAAGAGGATAATAGATAAGAGAAAGAACCTTTTCTCTTATCTATTGTTATTATTTTTAGCGATTTATCTTATGCATACAGTCTTAGTTTCTGCCCCCTACATCATACCAATCATAGACCGCTTTCTGAGCGTTTTTGAGGAACATCTCTTGAAATTGATCATCGCTGATGTCCATGAGCGTCTCAGCGAAGAGCAAGTCCTGGCTTACGCCGGGCAATTCGATGGCACACTTTGTGGAGACGACCAATACTCCGCCCGGGTCTTAGAAGCCTGCGCCCCCCGATTGAAAGTGATCTCTAAATGGGGCACCGGCATAGATTCAATTGACCAGCAAGCAGCCAGACGCCTGGGTATCAAAGTGCACCGCACACCAAATGCTTTCACTTTGCCGGTAGCAGATACAGTGTTGGGCTATATTCTCGCCTTCGCCCGCCAGCATCCGTGGATGGATGGCGACATGAAAGCAGGCAAATGGGAAAAAATCCCCGGGCGCTCGCTCAGCGAATGCACATTGGGGGTTGTCGGCATCGGGAACATTGGAAAAGCCGTGATACGCTTGGCACGCGCTTTCGGCATGCAGATCTTGGGTAACGACATCATCGAAATCGACCCCGACTTTGTACTCGAAAACGGGGTTGAAATGACAAGCCTGGATGACCTCCT
>CBFDCK010000193.1:0-4802 GCA_965603285.1 uncultured bacterium | reverse complement strand
GGCTCGCAGTTACCCAACCCCGTGTCAATAAAAACAGCCCGGCTGTAGTGTTGAGACCATTGGCTCATTGTTTCCATCAACATGTCGGCAGTTTCTTTACCGAACTTGCGGACATATTCTTGATATTGAGATTCTTGGATCAGCATATCGGCCGCACCCAGGGCAACATTGGCTCCCTCATCATTGCGCTCGATATAATCCACACTGTACCAATACGTCCCTGGATGCTTGTCAAATTCCTGTTGGTATCGTTGTCTTGACCCCAAATACAGGCTGATGCAATCGTGGGCACGCGGGATTACAAGAGGTGTACGCCTTGCCGTTAACCCCACAGTAGATGTGCCGCACATCCCATAAACAAGCAAGATTGCATCGTATTGTTCAGTGTCGAGAGCATCGATTTCCTCCTGTAAAATTGTACGCAGTTTCTTAGGAGTGTTATGCAAGCCCTGCTTGAACAGGCGCACTGAGATTATATTTTGAGAAGTTGCGGCAGAGGCGTATATGCTGCGAGCCATCGCCTCACAAGTCAGCGCCAGGTAGTGTTTCACGTTTTAGATCCAGGTATTGGCATTACAGATTATCGCTCTCCTTTCGTTGGTCCAGCGCCTAATCTGGTTTTTGTTCTCTCCAGTATGTAATATACCTCATCCCGAAGTTATCACGTCCGAGCAATAAATCTGTTGCCCGAATGGTGAGACCCAGTTTGCGGGGATGTGTGATCGCGCATGTGGCTCCGGCGCCCATAGCAAGAGCCAGGAATGATTGGTTAACTGTGTGCCTATCGGGTAACCCAAAGGAGACATTGGAAGCGCCCAAGTTGATATTGACGCCGAATTTTTCCTTTACCAATTCTATCGTTTTGATTGTAACAGTCGCCGCCTGGCTGTCGGCGCCAACGGTCATCACCAGGGGGTCGACAACGATGTCTTCAATTGGAATGCCGGCTTTAGATGCCCGTTCGATTATCTTCGCAGCGATAGCAAGCCTTTTTTCTGGATCGCTGGGGATGCCGTCGTCGTCCATAGTGAGTGCAATTACTGCGGCATTGAATTCCTTGACGAGAGGAAGTACTGTGTTCAGAGATGCCTCCTCACCATTAACTGAATTGATCAGGGGTTTGCCCGGCGTGACGGACAGGGCTGCTGCGAGCGCCTCAGGATTGGGCGTATCGATACAGATCGGTATATCGACTTCATCTGTGACAATTTGGATTACCTCGGGCAGCAGGGAGACGTCATCCAGACCCGCGACACCAACGTTAACGTCAAGGATATCGGCGCCATTTGCAATCTGGGTAGCCGCAAGCTGGCGAATATAATCAAAGTCTCGCTCAGAGAGGGCGGCTGCTAATTTCTTATGACCGGTAGGATTAATCCGTTCCCCAATTATACGAAAGGGCTGGTCGATTCCGATCCCGATTTCCGTGGTTTTTCCTTGCAATGTGGTTAGCATAAATATAATTCTCTCCTTCTTGATAAATGTTGCTGATGACTAAATATAAAATGTGCTGTTCCCGGTTTAAGGGAAGATCGATATCTATATCGATGGATTAAGAATGAAAAATATCGTGAAAATAATTATTGTTACAACTGTGTATACCGCGAGCACGTTATTGACATAGTGCTTGTCCTTGATGTTTTCTGGCTTGATGTATAGGGGTACTATGAAGGGGGGCGGAAGGATCAATAAAGTAAAAAGTGCGGCTTCGAAAGGTTTCCCTAATTGCAGAGGACCGCGAAATAGATATACGATCAAGATCAGGGCAAGTGGGATGAGAATGGACAGGCGAAGTGCAACAACCAGGGAGGCATCTTTGAAACCAAGTCGGTCGAATTTGATACCGTAACCTACAATGATCAGTATCAAGGGGATCGTCAGGCTCCCAAGATATTTGAGCGTTTCCATAAGAGCCCCAGTGACAGGGAGTTGATAAAGTAAACCTTTTACACCCATAATGTTTAACAGAATCCCTAACAATATGGCTATGCTCACCGGGGACTTTAAGAATGACTTAATTAATAATTTGGAATCCTGAATTCCATCTCGCTGCAACAATAACAATGCCAGGAAAACGGACCAGATGAAGATTTCGTGTCCCAGGTCCACGATAGCGATGTAACCAATATTCTCCAATCCATAAGCAGCCCCAAAGAGGCTTATCCCCAGCATACCATATTCAAAACCGGTTGTCACGAAGGGGAAATACGTGTGTTGAATATTGAATTGCCTTTTAAGGAACTTGCCAAGCCAGTACAGGAGCATACAAAGCATGAACAAGATAATAAAGAGGACAAGATATTTTAATTCAAGTTGAATATTTAGAAACGATATAAATAGAACGGATGGCAGGGCAAAATTAATTACTAACTTCTTGATGTCGTCTATAGTGCCTTGACTTAGGAAGTGGGTCCGGCGAATCCAATATCCAAGAATTATTAATAACAGAATAGGTAAAACTCGGTTAATTATCTGCGCTGCCTGATCCATTGACAAAAAACCCGGTTATTAATGGTGCGTAATCAGATTGAAGGGAAGGTTTAATTGGAAACACGATGAGCTTGAACGAGCGGTCTGCCTTTTCATTGAGAGACTGATTGAGCTAAGTTGAATTGTCATAGCCAACCTGTAGGTTGGCTTAGGATTTTTTGGTAAACCGTGGCAATACCGCCGATGACGCAGGCATCCGCCCCGTGTTCGGCAATCATAATTTCGGCTGTTTCTGCTACCCATGGAAGGGCTCGTTGATTGACCACGTCTCTAATTGCTGGCATTAGACATTCTTTAGCTAAGCTAAGAGTACCGCCGATCACAACCCTTTGTGGATTGAGGGCGTTCATCAAGTTCGCGATTCCCAAGCCGAGCCAGTAGCCCGTTTCTTCGAGAGCCTGACATGCTACTGGATCGCCGCTTGCGGCTGCTTCTACAACAAGTGGTATAGTCAGTTTGTTCAGATCACCATCGATAGTGTCCATTAAAGAGGACTTTTTTCCTTTCGTAATGCCCTCGCGGACTCTCCGGAAAACAGATCTTTGGCTGGCTACCGTTTCCCAACATCCATGGTTGCCGCAATTACAAAGCAGTCCGGCTGGATCTATGGTCATGTGCCCAACTTCACCGGTGAACCCGCCGCTCCCTGTCAAGAGTTGTCCATTGAGTACAATTCCACCACCCAGACCAGTGCCTGATACTATGTAAAGCACAAAGTTGCTGTCCTGACCGGCGCCAAAGTAGGTTTCGCCGAGAGCTGCTAGGTTTGCTTCGTTGTCCACATAGACTGGTACATTAAATTCAGCCTCAAAGATCTTGCGTAGAGGGACATCCCGCCACCCAAGATTGGGTGCAAAGAGCAATGTACCGGTTGACTCGTCGACCAGACCTGGAACTCCCAGCCCTATACCAAAGACGGGTTGATCACCTTGGGAGGTTTCCTTATAGATCTCTTTCAGGATTTCAATGGTTCGATCTATGATCTCTTCTTGGGTATCTAAATCAAGGGTACTTTCGTGTTTGCGCGTAATTATTTCGGCTGCGAAATTCGTCGCAATTACGGAGATGAAGTCAACGCCGATTTCAGCGCCGATTATATTGCCAGCCTCGGGATTGAGTTTCAGATAGCTGGAGGGGCGTCCAATTTGTGTTGAAGTTGGGTCTATGCCAATATCTTGAACGAATCCACCGGTGACCAAATCCTTAACTAAACTCGATACGGTGGCTTTCCTGAGCCCTGTCATCCTGGCAATCTCAGCCCGCGAGATAGGCGCATTCTGGCGCAGGGTGTTAAGAACCAACACCAGATTCATTTCTCGCATTGTCGTATGATCGATTGAGGTAAGGTTTGTCATTAGTGGAAAACCCAGCACTTAGTATGTTATATAAACAAACTAAAGGTAGTTTACCTAAGGTTTATTGCATTGTCAAGATAGTTTTTCGTTAATATCCTTGGTTAAACCAGGATTTTGGGGTGACTATACCAAAATAAATTCCCTTGACAGCGATATTAAACTCGTTTATACTTGAATTAGTATGTATTTGAAACATACTAATTCGTCCATATGCGTTAATTTCCGAATCTTTATTCAACAGCAGCCCAAGAAATGATTTCTCATTGTCTGGTCATCGAAATATCAACTAGCGTAAGGGTGTTGCTTTCTTACATCCGGATCTGATCAGTAATCAATTCCACTTTGAGGAGAGATACCCGTGCCGCAAGCCGAAGCGATTGATAATTCAAAAGAGAATGGGAATGGCATACTTTACAGCGTGCTCCATATTAGGGAGTTAGGGGTCTTTACCGCCTTGGTTGTTCTGGTCATTGCGATGAGTATCCTGAGCCCGTACTTCCTGAAAACCCAAAATATATTTAATGTATTACGCAGCATGTCCACCACGGGTATTATGGCGATCGGTGAAACGATGGTCATCATCACTGCCGGAATCGACCTGTCAGTTGGTTCCTTGCTGGGTGTTTCGGCAATGTTTGCGGCGCGTTTAATGTTTCTAGGGATTAATCCTTGGGTTTCTGCGGTATGTGGACTTGGATTGGGCACGTTTTTAGGTGCTGTCAATGGTTATATCATCACAAAGATCAAGGTTAACCCATTTATTACTACATTAGGTATGCTCAGCATTGGGAGAGGATTAACTTATTTGCTTGCTTCGGGACTCAGGGGCACAGTAGCAAGCAATGTTCCAATGCGTGATGATATGGTGAATTTCCTGGGGGATGGTTACATTGGAGTTGTACCTTTCCCGGTAATTGAAATGATTGTACTGGTTGTAATTTTCAGCCTGTTTTTGCG
>CBFDCK010000192.1:0-4804 GCA_965603285.1 uncultured bacterium | reverse complement strand
GAGTGGCTGGTGGCGGTGTGGGAGGATGGGTTGAGGAGGGGGGCGTCGCGGTTTGAGATCCGCTGAACGGAAGCGCGCAGGAGAGGCTGAGTATTAGCAGAATTAAAGGAAAGATGAAGATATTCTGTCGGGCTTTAAGGAACGTTTGGCGTATTTTGTGACCAGACATTGGGTCCCTCCTACAGGAAAAGACGTAAAAACCTAACTCCAGGTTCCATTGGCTCGATGGTTGTGATTGTACTTTTACAGCAAAAGTAAATATTTACCCCAGAGCCCACAGAGATTATATATCACTTAGACCGTACTGTAAGTCGGCGATCAAGTCCTGCACGTTTTCTATTCCCACTGAAAGGCGCACCAAACCGTCGCTGATTCCCATCTTGAGCCTTTCTTGAGGGGGAACTCCCGCATGGGTCATGCTGGCGGGGTGCTGGATTAACGTGTCGACGTTGCCCAAGCTGACCGCCAAAGTTGCAACTCGCAGGCTGTCCATCAATGCAGCACCGGCTTTGAGACCTCCCTTTAATTCAAATGACAGCATACCACCGAAGCAGTTCATTTGTGACCGTGCGGTAGCAAAACCGGGGTCGCCCTCCAGCCCGGGATAATGCACGTGTGCAACCTTGGGGTGCCCCTGGAGGTATCGAGCGATGGTCAGTGCGTTTTCGCAGTGGCGCTGCATGCGCAGTTCGAAGGTCTTCAAGCCCATGTTTGCCAACCAGGCGTCGAAAGGGCTGGGCGCGCCGCCAAGCAATCGCAGTCTCTTGACAAGATCTTGGCGGATGTAGTCTAAATGGGTACTGATTACAGCACCGCCGACGATCACCCCATGACCGGATAGGTATTTTGTGGTGGAGTGAACGACCACGTCAGCGCCCAGGCTGAGCGGGCGCTGGCAGTACGGTGTGGCGAAGGTGTTGTCAACCAGCAACCAACATTCGTACTGGAGAGCCAGTTCTGCCAGCATCCGCAGGTCAACGACCAGCATGGTGGGATTGGCAGGTGTTTCGGCGAAAATGAGCAAGGTTTCAGGGTGGGCTTCGAGGGCGGACATCCAGCCTTCAGGGGATACATCTTTTACCCAAACGACGTTTATGCCAAGCTGGGGTGCGATATCGTGCAGGAAACCGAATGAATTGCTGTATAGCGACTGCTGGGCGATGATCGTCTGACCGGTTTCAACGCGCGCCAGCACTGCAGCTGATATGGCAGCCATTCCGGAAGAAAATACAATTCCTTCCACGACATCCTCCACGTTCGTGGTGGGATTTTCTTTGAGGAGGTCAAGTCCCTCCAACATGGCGTATTTGAGTGCTAACTGGCGGGCGTTAGGGTTTCCAACGCGTGTATAAAAGTACCCCGCTTGTTCTCCAGATTTGATAGCTGCACCAGTCGCCACGTTCGGAAAACTGAATGTTGATGTCTGGTAGATGGGCGCGACGTGGGCATGATAGGGATTTTGCCCTTCTGTGTAGTGGTTTAGCAGTGTGCTTATTCCGTGTTCGGGGGAGAAGTGTTCCATGTGAGTCTCCTTGGAGAGTATGGAAATATAGGCATGGGAGCAGGGGTGTATGGGGGTATGGGTGTAATGACTGCGACCTAATTATAAGACTAAATAAAGAATATAGAAATGGGGTTACAATTGCGCAATGACTATGCAAAACCGGCGGCGACAATTAGCAGGTATATACCATGAATACCCCCGCCCGTTCTGGACGCTGATTGGTGTTACGTTTATCGACCGCTTGGGCGGTGCTTTGCTGTTCCCTTTCTTCGCCCTTTATATCACGAGCAAATTTGGGGTTGGGATGACCCAGGTCGGTATGCTGTTCGCTGTGTTCTCTATCTCCAGCTTTATTGGCTCATTCTTAGGAGGAGCACTGACAGATAAGCTGGGTCGCAAAGGCTTGTTGATTTTCTCCTTGATTACCAGTTCACTGAGCGCGGTTGCTATGGGCTTGGTGGATTCCTTGGAAGCTTTTTTTATATTGGCTATTGTGGTGGGAATCTTAGCTGACACTGGGAGCCCCGCTTACCAGGCTATGGTGGCTGATTTGCTGCCTGAAGAAAAGCGCACTCAAGGGTATGGCATCATCCGAGTGGCTGCCAATTTAGCTTTCACCATCGGTCCCGCGATTGGCGGTCTGTTGGCTTCTCGCTCTTACTTACTGTTGTTTATTGCAGATGCTATCATCAGCCTGATCAGTGCCGCAATTGTGTTCTTTTATCTTCCAGAGACAAAACCTGAAGTACAGCCTGGGACACCCAGCCAAAGTTTAGGCGGCACTTTCAGAGGTTACTTACGCGTCTTCCAAGACAAGATATTCATGATGTTCATCGCCGCCTGCGTGCTGATGGGTCTGGTATACATGAACATGCACACTACGCTTGGTGTCTACCTGCGCGATATTCATGATGTGCCTGAAGCGGGATATGGTGTGCTCCTCAGCATGAATGCTTTATTGGTGGTGGTATTCCAGTTCCCGATCACGCGGCGAATAAAGGGCAAGCCTCCGATGCTGATGATGGCTCTGGGTACGGCGTTGTATGCAATCGGATTTGTAATGTATGGGTTTGTCACTGCTTTTGCAATGTTCCTGCTGGCGATGGTGGTTATTACCCTTGGCGAGATGCTCGTGGCGCCAGTTTCACAAGCCTTGACAGCTAAAATGGCACCGGAGGACATGCGCGGAAGATATATGGCGGTCTTCGGTTTCTCATGGGGTATTCCCTTTGCCGTAGGACCAATATTAGCCGGTTTGATAATCGACAACGCTGATCCGCGCTTGCTGTGGTTCGCTGCTGGGCTGGTTGGGGCGCTGGCTGTGGCTGGCTTCCTGTGGCTTTACCGACTCACGGAGGCGAAGCCCGCCCCAGTTCACTCGCAAGCCAGCGATTAACACAGCGTGTAATACATTAATGAAAAACTTATTAAGTTCAGCCTCGTGCGGGGGGGAATAATGAAAGGCTCTTAAAGAACCATTCCTGTGTTGTGAATCAGGGCTTGTTTTTGGTAAAATCGGGTAGTCTTATTATATGGTACTAATTAATCATAGCTTTTTTAGGGAAATTCGTTTTATTATGGATAGTTGGTATTTATGAGCGTCCATCCTATGGCTAGAAAGCCGGTATTAACTTCGCCCCCATTGTTGATTCAAGCGCTGGTGGCTCTGACTGGGGGCGTGATTCTGTTCTTCATGCTGGCCGGATCCATATTTGTGGGGTTCAGTCTTTATTTCTCAGGAAGGGTGTATCCTGGCGTATCCGTGGCGGGTGTAAACCTATCTGGATTAACACGCACCGAAGTCTCGGTAATGCTCAGCCAACAGGTAATCTACCCACAAACGGGAAAAATCCTCTTTCAAGATGGAGAGAGTATCTGGGTCGCTACGCCATCAGAGCTTGGTTTGGTTTTTGATCCTCAAGCCAGCGCACAAGCGGCTTATGATTTCGGGCGCAGGGGCAATCCGTTTGGGCGCCTTTTTCAGCAATTAAAGGCCTGGCGTTCGGGAGTGAACCTGTCACCCTTATTGATCTATGACGAACGGACTGCCCATCAATATGTAGGGGAGCTTGCCGCACAGGTCGAACTCCCCACAGTGGAGGCCTCACTCACTGTTAATGGAGTCGATGTGACCGCGACACCTGGTCAAATTGGACGCTGGGTGGATGTAGGCGCAACCTTATCACCGCTGGAGGAGCAACTGCGCTCTATGACGGATGGATTATTTCCTCTGGTGGTTGAAGAAGCCCCGCCTGAAATCATGGACGCCAGCGAGGAGGCTGAGATCGCCCGCCAGATATTGAGCAAACCTCTCAGGATGCATCTTCCCAATGCAGGCGAAAGCGACCTGGGTCCGTGGGAAATCGAGCCAGAGCGGCTGGCGATGATGCTAAAAATTGAGCGAGTCGGATCGACGGAAGGCAGCCAGTACCAGGTTGGTCTGGACGAAAAAGCTCTGCACACTTACTTGAGCGCTTTGAGTCCCGAAATTGGACTCGATCCCAGTAACGCCCGCTTTATATTCAACGATGATACAGAGTTGTTGGAGGTCATCCAACCAGCAGTGACCGGTCGTGTCCTAGATGTATACTCGACGATTCAGGATATTAGCGAAAAAATCCGGCTGGGCGAACATACAGTCCCGATGAAAGTCAGCTATATCGAGCCGGAAATTGGCGATGATGCCACCGGGGAACAGATGGGGATCACAGAGTTGGTTAGTTGGCACACTTCATACTTCCGTGGTTCCTCGTCGGAAAGGTTGAACAACATCAAGGTCGCGGCGGAAAATTTCCACGGCTTAATGGTGCCACCCGGAGCGACGTTTTCTATGGCAAGCACTATGGGCAATGTCAGCCTGGATAATGGCTACGCGGAGGCGTGGATCATTTTTGGCGGTCGTACGATCAAGGGGGTTGGGGGAGGGGTCTGCCAGGTGAGCACGACTTTGTTCCGCACAGTCTTCTTCGGAGGGTATCCAATTGTCGAGCGGCACCCGCACGCCTACCGGGTTGGTTACTACGAACAGACAAGGAGCGGTCATGACCCATACTATGCCGGGTTAGATGCGACCGTTTTTGTGCCGATGGTAGATTTTAAATTCAATAACGATACGCCGTACTGGTTATTAATGGAGACTTATTTCAATCCCACCTCGCGTTCGCTGACCTGGAAATTCTATTCCACTTCTGATGGCCGCGAGGTTGAGTGGGACTCGACAGGACCGGAGAACGTAGTTGAGCCCCCTGAACCGCGCTATGAGGAGAATCCTGAACTAGCTGAGGGTGTGATCAAGCAGGT
>CBFDCK010000191.1:0-4873 GCA_965603285.1 uncultured bacterium | reverse complement strand
CAGCAGAATTTACCAGGAAGGTGACGTACTCCCAGAAGTTGAAAACGACGATCCTCGTCGTAGGAGACATCCCCCTCTCACCGATACTCCCTGTGACTAACCCTGCTGCCACGACTGCCAACACTCCACTGACGTGAAGCTGCTCGGCGATCAGGTAGGCGCCGAAAGCAAGAACAGTTGTAAGTGTTGTTTCGATCAGGTGATCATCGACCATGGCGATCAAACGGGATACCACCCAACCCAGCCCGAGTCCAACAACGACGCCCCCGCCGCTGACGAGAATGAAATCTAGAAGCCCATCAATAACGTTGAACTCCCCGATTAACAATGCTTCAAGCGCCAGACCGAAAAGCACAATCGCGGTTCCATCGTTAAAGAGGCTTTCTCCCTCGAGCAGAACCTCCAATCGTTTTGGCACTCCTAATTTTCTGAAGATGGCAATAACGGAGACGGGATCTGTCGCTGCGATCAGTGAACCGAAAACCAGGGCAACTCCTAATGGCAGCCCGGTTCCGACAGAAATGATTCCACCAACGATGATGGTTGAGAGGATTACACCAACAATTGCTAACAAAGCTATGGTTGGTGTATCTCGTTGAAGTTGACGGAGGTCGAGGTGAAAAGCGGCTTCAAACAAGAGCGGAGGTAGGAAGAAAAAGAGGAAGATGTCGGATGTCAGCTCAATTGGTTGGCTCGTACGGAAGGACAGTGCAATACCGACGAGCACCAATACCACAGTTGAGGGAATACGAAAGCGGCGCACAGCAGCACCGACGAAGGAGACAATCAGTAATGCGCCCAGGATTAGGAATTCTAATTCGACGAGATCAATAGTGTTTTCCATGTCAATAAATCCACGCTTCTCTCAGATCCAGGTGTAGATGCCGAGTCGGGAATTTAAGATTATGAGTCTGCACCTTTACCGACTTGACAAACGGTAGCCTTGAGTACTGTATCATGGAATAGGGTGAACCGGTCACATCATAAAACTGCAAGATTTTGGTCAGCGATAGACGTGAAGTCCTGCCTTCAAGTTTCACGTGCCAGGAACAAGGAAGTCCAAGATGCGGGTATTGACCATCTCCGCATGCTCATAGATGAGGGCATGACCGGCATCAGGACGTAATCTCGATTTCTGTGGCGCGTAGTTTAGCGCAACAATGATATTTTGCACAACCCAGGCTTATGACCAAACCCAAGTTGATTAATATTAGACTGGAATCGAGTTGTGGTGTGTGTGCTTGCACAGGAGGATGGTTCGTACCTTTATCCAAACAGGGATGGTTTCTAAGCCTGCGTCACCCCAATCGGAGTGTCACCGCATCAGGTACAGTGCAGGTTTCAAGGCATTCTAGGCAGCGAACGCACTCGGCGCTGCGGATATTTTCAGGGATACAAGGAATATCAACCGGGCATTCCGCTTCACAACGGTTGCAATGCGTGCAGCGATTACGATCGATGACCACCCGCAGGGGGGAAATCTTATTGAACACAACGAGCAATGCGCCCATTGGGCAAAGGTATTTGCACCAGAAACGTTTCACAAGCATCGAGGTGACGATAAAGATGAGAAGGACGCTGACCAGCAGGGGGGTCGTCAGTTGAAAGCTAAAAAGCGCCCTCGCCGGGCAGATATCGTGCAAGGGTGGATAAACGCTCATCGTGCTGGCAATCAGAATTACGGCTAAAACCAGATATTTTAAATAGCGGAGCCATTTGTCAACGCGGGGAGGGAACTGTGTAGGAAAACGCGCTTTGCTCCTCTTGCCGCGGATTTGTCTTTTCTCCCCGCTCAAGCGGCGTGCCCACCCGGCGAACATATCCTGCAAGGTTCCGACAGGACACATCCACCCGCAAAAGGCGCGCCCGGCTATTAGCGAGACACCCAGCACGGCTAACAGGACGGAGAAATTGAGCAGGTTCGTTGTCTTGAGCGTTTGCCCTGTAGTGATGTAAGCCCAGAGGGTTTCCACCCCACCAAAGGGACAGAAGGCGTCGAAAGCTCCACCCTTGGATGATTCGACCGGGAGCATATGTCGGAGACCGATCAAGAACGTCCCCGCTACAAAAAAACCTTGCATCAATCTTCGGATTTTGGAGAGTTGATGTTGATTCTCTGAGCGTGTTGTCGTCATCTATGAGAATCCTTGCGCCTTAATGCGCTGGAGCAAACCCGAGAATTATGCCAATCACCATGAAGATGACCAATGCGGCTAGGATGATTACCGGAAACAGGAATTTATCGATTTTCATCAAGGATGGTCCACCTGGTATCTGGTTAATGGTTTTGCAGCAAGCCCTTCGTGGTTATCACAAGGGACATTGTGAATATTATCGCCAATGGCACCCAGGGTCTTTAACCTAAGGTAACATCATGGATTTATGACTCAAACGCGTCAGAATTGAGGGGGCATTCTCTGGCGAGGTTAACTATATTGGCGATTGTGCGAAAAAAGTTCTATTCAAAATACGGAGGAATGGATATGCGTTGGGTAAGACGGTTGGGGATGAATGAAGGCAATATGTATCTCCATAACCCGCAATTTCCTCACAGGAATGGCAAATGTAAAAGCTTGAGAATAACAATCCAAGCAAGAATTCACCGAGCCGGGTTCGTGCCAGTCAATAGATAAATCCAGTCATGATTAATGCTTAATCGAAATTTATTGGACGTAGGGAATAAAGTGAAAATATTCTTCCCTGAGGATATTTTCATCACCATCCGCAATCCTAAGGTAAAACATTTGCTTATCAACAATTTCTTCGCTCAGCCAATCCGATGGTAAGTGTACATCGAAGTAGTGTCCCCCTATGTACACTTCCTTAGATAAAGCATATGAATTTGCGATGGCGTATTCTCCATCATCTCGATATGGGAATAGCGTGACAGAGAGTTCATCTATCAACGCTTCCAATTCAGAGTCCCTTGCGGTTGTTCCGCTTGCTTCTATGAAATCGAAGGAATAGGTCAAACTATAGAAACCGCCCCGAGGCTCTTCAATGGGAATGAACTTCCCCTGATGTTTAAATCTCGCTGTATCTTCACTCACTAAATTTGGATAACCAACTACGACACCTTCAGCTACTTCTTCACCATAGTTTACTGGAGGTGGAGAGAGACCGAGGATTAGATAATGTTCGTCTTGCCAGACTATATTTCCCGATCCGTCCACAATTTGGTAGATAAGATCCCGATGTTCCCAAAATTGATTTCGTATCTCTTCCAGCGTGATTTCTACGAAGAACGTGAATTGCGAATCACGGGGGTCTTTGACATCATCGAGAATGAGAGCCGCCCGATCAATATAGTCATCATCCACCCGGCGTTGATACATATAAACGCGCCACCCCGAACTTAATTGACCTTTTTGGAATGAAGTAAGTCGATGGTTAAGCGCGCCTCCTAACTGGACGAACAAGAGAAAATTACCATACGAGTGATGCTTCGGGAAAATATTGACATGGGTAACTTCCAGATTTGGGGCGAGTATATCTAAAGCGGGTAAAGTGGGCGTGGGTGTGAGTGTAATGATTTCGACGAAGGAAGTTGGGATGGGCGTTTTGGTGGGAGTAGCGGGTAAAAACCACCTGGGAGTTGGATTGACAGGCAGACCGAAATACTCTTCGGCCTGCTGGATGTTGTTCTGAGATAGTGTCTTGCCATCAGCTGTGCGACCTGTGGGAGCGGATATTCTAGGCCAAGCTTGGGGTGGGAATATATCATAGATGCTTACCCCCCCCGCAGATCCATATGTAGGCGTTTGATGTTCGACAGACCATCCTTCTTCCCGTTCTTCCAATGTCAATGCAACCGGAACGGAGATGCCTGTTCCCCGTAGTAAAGCACCACAATCCTCATAAAATTCCTGACATCGAACTCGCATATAAGCCTTGATCGTTCCATCTGTTTCGGTTTGTAAAGGCATGAACAATTCATACGAACAAAAGGGCTCACCGCCAAAGCTAGCAACTCCTATGCGATCTAACAGCGCAAATTGAATGACTTCGGCGATAATCGGATCGTCGATAGCGGGTGAAAAGAGAGTGTCGTCATCTGCCAGCGATGTGGGGGTCAAGGATTGTGTCACCCTGATAGCGGGTGGTGTTAATGTGGAATACGATGTGGCAAAGAGGGTGGGTTTTATGATCGCTACATCTGAAGCCACTGCAGGTGTGGCTTTGGGGTCCGATGTGCAGCTTATCACACTAACCGCCAAGTAAAAGAGCGATATTATTATTAATAAAACGCGCGTGTTTATGTTTTTACTCATAAAGATCTCTCTGACGGATTACCGCCTGAATGGGAGCAGTCCACATAACAGTGTAAATGATTATCCAGAATAGTTGGTAATAATGATCACCAGGACTGCGGGTGTGGACAGGATTTGAATCAATCCCAATTCCAGCGTACATCATCACGCGGGCAAATTCAACGGGTAAACAAATTACCCTAAACAGGGCGTTGCTGGCTGATGGGTGTGCGCCAATGACTGGTATCGGATCCCATCTAGATGCATGCAATAATTCAGGAATCTATTCAAATTCTGGAAATAATTTGGATTCTTTTCTGATAAATTACCGTCAAAACCGGTTCTATTATTACCAAGTGTAATATAAAGAAGATGTAGGGAATATCAAATAGGAAATCCCTACATCTGGTGGCGCCCCCGGCGCGACTCGAACGCGCAACCAACTGATTCGAAGTCTGAAAAAGTTCCGTCTACCCCGTATATAGAGCGCCATGGTGTCTACTCACCCCCATATATAGGGGGTAAATTGTCCAAGCTGTCCACAGTTTCTATGGTGTGGTGAGCATTTTGCACCGGAACTGCACCGGAAGCGGAAGATGTGAACAGTATATCTATCAAGTAGA
>CBFDCK010000190.1:0-4967 GCA_965603285.1 uncultured bacterium | reverse complement strand
CTGGCAGGCTTGCTGCCCCCCACAGCAGGGGATGTGTTCTACAGAGGGGAGCGTCTTTCCGGTCCGAAAGAGGGGATTGGCTTCGTCTTTCAGAATGCAAACCTGATGCCCTGGCGCTCCGTGTTGCGAAATATCACTCTGCCGCTCGAGGTAAACGGTCTCCCAACCGCACGTTCCTCTAAAAGAGCCCAGGAGATGGTAGAATTGGTCGGTTTGGACGGTTTTGAAGACACACTGCCGCGCGACCTCTCCGGCGGTATGGCGCAGCGGGTTGCTATTGGGCGTGCTCTGGTCCACGACCCGGACGTGCTCCTGCTGGACGAACCATTTGGCGCCCTGGATGCGCTCACCCGCGAGCGCATGGGAATCGAACTGCTGCGCATCTGGCAAGCACGACGAAAAACTGTTATCATGGTGACGCATTCAATCTCCGAGGCGCTCTTCCTTGCTGACCGGGTTCTGGTGCTCAGCCACCGCCCCGGTAAACTGCGCCAGGACATAAACGTGAACTTGCCACGCCCACGCCAAGATAGCATGCGTTATACACAAAACTTTGGGAACCTGGCCCGCCAGCTGCGCGCTGCCATCGGCGAGAAGTAATTATCGGACTCGTTTTATCTTCTTATACTACAATGGAGTAACTGACCTGAATCCTAAAAAGCTGTTGGTTCTATTCTTTCTCCTCATTCTTTTTGTTCCCATAGAAGCTGGAGCACAAAACCCCCAATCGCTGTCCATGGTTGAAGTTGATCTGTGGCCCGAATATGACCGCCCATCGATGTTGGTCATTTACCACCTCGTCCTGCCTCCCGATGCAAAATATCCGCTCGATATGGAAATCCGCATCCCGACTGCGGCAGGCGTGCCTAACGCAGTCGCCGCTCGTCAACCCGATGGCAGTCTGATCAACATTAACTATGACCAGACGCCGGGAGCGGATTGGTCACGGGTAAAATTTACAGCCACAACGCCCGAAGTGCAGATTGAATACTATGACCCCAGCCTGCTCAAGGATAACAGCGCACGCCATTTTGAGTACCGCTGGCCGGGTGATTACGCGGTGCAGGATTTCAGGATCCAGGTGCAGCAGCCTGTTGATGCTTCGAATATGCGCATTTCTCCCAGCCTGGGAAGCGGCGTCACGAAACCCGACGGGCTGGTGTATTATTCCTCCGAGATCGGTTCGCTGCCGCTGGGTCAATCGTTTGCTATTAGTATTGATTACCAAAAACAGGATGATGAATTGAGCGCTCAAACCATACCAATTGATCCAAGTGGTCCTATAGGAGCGACTCCTGTAAACCGGTTGACGATAATGTCCGCCTTACCCTGGGTGATCGGTGGTCTGGGGCTGTTGTTGATTGTCGGAGGGGCAATCTGGTACTGGCAGTCGGGTCGTGAGCAGCCGGATGTGAAACCGAAAGGACGTCGGCGTAAATCATCAGCCAATATAGAGGGCACAGTTGAAGAAGAGGGATACGCGTACTGCCACCAATGCGGCAAACGCGCCCTGCCTGGGGATCGCTTCTGCCGTGCCTGCGGTTCACAGCTTCGCACGGGGAAATAATTCATTAAATCTCCCTCCCCCCGTGGGGAGAGGGCAAGCATCCGTTAAGCATCTGCTTTTTAGATGCCGCATCCGTTCTTTGCATGCCGGATGTCGGTGAGGGGGTAATCATAACATTCTCATAAACTCTTTTTCACATTCTCAGGTTGAATTAATCTTGGTATGACAGAATTCTCTATACCGTTTCTTACCAGCGCTGCATCACAACCAGCGCGCCCATTTCTGTTACCAATAAATGGGACACAATTTTTACCCAACGCCACCCAGTAGCACTAATAATCTTTACACTCTGAGGAGAAGTTCATGCAAGAACCCGAAACGACGCACTCCGGAACGGCTGGACGGATGAAATTCATTTTTGGGGGATTGTTGATCGCCGCAGCAGTTATCTATTTAATTGTCAGTTCTACCCAAGCCGGCGCCCAGTACTTCCTCACCGTCGAAGAACTGGATTCAAAAAGGGAGACCATTCTCGGTCAAGACCTGCGTATCTCAGGCGCAGTGATCGGAGATACCATCCAATACGATCCCCAAACCCTGGACCTGAGCTTTACCGTTGCACATGTCCCGGGCGACAACCAGGAGATCGAAGCGCAGGGCGGCTTAGGGGTAGTTCTGCACGAGGCCGTGACCGACCCCACCAGAGCCCAACAGCAAGTTGTTTACAACGGTCCCAAACCTGACCTGCTGAGACACGAAGCCCAGGCTATTATGACCGGTCAATTGGGCGAAGATGGCATCTTCTATGCGGACGAGCTGCTGTTGAAATGTCCCACCAAATACGAGGAAGCCGTCCCCGACCAGTCTGCGGAAGGATCCCTTTAAAACCTGGTGCAATTAAATAATGACTATTTTTTCTCCCCGCCTTAAACGAACGAGATTGAACATATGATCGCCGGTATCGGATTTGGTGCTCTAGTAATCACGTTCCTGGTCTCCTTATACGGGATCGGAGCGGCTGTTTATGGCGCCCGCATTAACGATCGCAGATGGGTTGAAAGCGCCCGGCTTGCCATGCTGCTGACATTCCCGCTCATCACGATATCCGCACTCAGCCTGATTTACCTGTTGGTGACCGGTCGCTTCGAATACGAGTTCGTCTCTTCGGTCACCAGCAGAAGCATGCCGGTTTACCTGCGCATCACCGCACTATGGGGCGGGCAATCTGGTTCGCTGGTTTTCTGGTCGTGGTTGTTGTCAGCCTTTGCCAGCGCCGTTACCCTGCGCAAATGGGACCGCGATCAAGAATTCTTGCCCTGGGTCATTGTGGTATCTCTGGTAACTCTCGCATTCTTTGTATCCTTGAACGTCTTCTTCGAGAACCCGTTCAGAAGTTTCTGGCGCCTGCCTAGCGGTGATATTACAATCGCCATGATACGTCCCCAACTGGCGTCGTTGTTCGTCCCGCGTGACGGTCGCGGTTTGAACCCCCTGCTCAGACACCCAGGCATGATCATCCACCCGCCGATGCTCTACCTGGGTTTCGTTTCATTCGTAATCCCTTATGCTTTTGCGATCGCAGCATTGATCACCGGGCGCACAGACGATCGCTGGATTCGCATCACACGCCGCTGGTCGCTGGTAGCCTGGCTGTTTCTCTCACTTGGATTGATCCTGGGAGGGCGCTGGGCGTACGATGTACTGGGCTGGGGCGGATATTGGGGCTGGGATCCGGTTGAAATCGCGGCATTCATGCCCTGGTTAACTGGCACCGCATTCCTACACTCCGTCATGATCCAGGAAAAGCGCGGTATGCTCAAACGCTGGAACATGGTGCTTATCATCCTGACCTATTCGCTGGTCATATTCGGAACCTTCCTCACCCGCTCGGGTGTGCTGTCCTCCGTACATGCCTTCGCCCAAAGCGCAATCGGTCCCCTATTCTTTGCCTTCATCGGTTTGACCCTCACTACCTCTCTGGCGCTGCTCTTTAAGCGCTGGGATGACCTCAAATCAGAGGGTCAGATGACTTCCCTGCTCTCGCGCGAAGCGCTGTTCCTGCTCAACAACCTGCTCTTTATGGGTATCCTGGTGGTTTGCTTCTGGGGTGTAATTTTTCCGCTGATTTCAGAGCTGGTTACGGGTCAGAAAATTACGGTCGGACCGCCTTTCTACGAACGGGCTACTGCCCCACTGTTCGCAGGTTTGCTCTTCCTGATGGGCATCGCTCCCTTGGCTGCCTGGCGTTATTCCACCTTCAAGACCTTGGGACGAGCTGTCTGGAAACCTTTCATCATCTCGCTTATTTCGCCGCTGATCGCATTTATCAGCGGCATTCACCAACCGGCTGCCCTGCTCGGCTTCTGGCTGGTGGCGTTTGTCGCATCCGTCACGCTGTACGAGTTCTGGCGCGGTACCGTTGCACGCCATAATAGATCAGGGGAGAGTCTCCCTATCGCCCTCTGGCATCTAGCGGGGCGCAACCGCAGGCGCTACGGCGGCTACATTATCCATCTGGGTATAGTCCTGATGGCAATCGGAATCATTGGAATCGAAATTTTCCAAACTGAAACACAGGGCACCCTCGCCCAAGGCGGTCAGATTTCGCTCGCAGAATACACGCTCACATACAAATCGCTGGCTGTCTTTGATACAAACGACGGGCGCAACGTAGCCCGTGCCGCGATCGGTGTGGATAAAAATGGTGAATATGTCGGCGACCTGTACCCTCGCCGGGATTATTACATAGATTCCCAGCAGCCAATGACCATCCCGGGAGTGCGCAGCACCTGGGAAGACGACCTGTACGTGATACTGGTGGACTGGCAACCGCTCTCATCACAGAGTGCAACTTTTAAGATATATAAGAATCCGCTCGTCAACTGGCTGTGGTTGGGCGGATTTATCTTTATCCTCGGCACCCTGGTCGCCGCTTGGCCGGAAAGAGACCCGCAAGAAGCTCCCATACGTTCTGGAAGTCGAGTTTATTCCCCAACTGAAGCGTGATTGAACGAATTTAAATGAAATTCACAAAGCGAATTTACACTTATTATCTAATATCAATTACCTTGGTCCTTCTTGCCTCCGCGGTTATCCAGCTGGGTACCGCCTATGCGCAGGACGACCCGCCGCGCATTCCCACCGATGATGAGGTAAACGCCATCGCTAAAAAGATGTACTGCCCGGTGTGCGAAAACACTCCCTTGGATGTCTGCCCTACCCAGGCATGCACCGAATGGCGCGGGCTGATCAGCGAAAAGCTCTCCCTGGGATGGAGTGAAGATCAGATAATCGACTTTTTTCTCGAGCAGTACGGCGACCGCGTCCTTGCAATGCCACCAGCGCGTGGTTTGAACTTGCTTATGTACATAATCCCGCCGTTGGTGTTTATAGCCGGCGCCATCATCCTATTCAAAGCTTTTAGCACCTGGAAAAAACCCCCTCCCGTGACACCAAGCCA
>CBFDCK010000189.1:0-5029 GCA_965603285.1 uncultured bacterium | reverse complement strand
TTCACACGATCATAAGAAACATCTGCCAGAAGGTGTATCGCTCTATATCCGGTGCGCTTCGGATCTATGATGTAGTCTTCCAGAGACCGCGGCTGGATGCGGAACTGCGTGGTAGCCTGGATGTAATCGAGCATTCCATAGCAATCATCAACAAACCAGCAAATCACTCTGGCGCCTATCAGGTCCGTGATAACTTCGGTTGGATAGCCAAACATGGGCCAATCAGTCTTCTCCAGCTTCCTTAGAAAACTCGCCAATGACTTGACCCTGGATTGAACGACAACAGCTTTACGAGGGAGCTTGTTTTCTACTGTGTAAGCCGAAGCCAATTGATCGAGCCTGATTTTGAGAAGCTGGCTTATCGATTCCAGTTCCTCGCCGTAGATATCGAAGAACCTAATGGCTCTTTCGGTTAGGAAGTCTCTCTGTTCCTTTTGGGTTTGAGGCTCGGTCATGTCTAATTCCTGCCAGTTTTTTCGTCTGCCCAACGGGTATTTAAACTGCTGGGCGTTTTCGTAATGAATGCTGCTAAACTAGAGCCAAACTTAGCAAATCAGGCCGCGTACCACTTGGGCGAAGCCCAGTCAGGTGCCAAACAGGGTTGGGCCGCCTCTTATGCTAAAAGTTATTGTAACTTATTCATTTTCCCTCTTCGCATTTCTGTTTCCGCAAGAACATCATCGATTTAAGCCTTTATCTTAATTGCGCTACTTCTCTAACCTCTACTGGTCTGGTGGCAGTGTAGTTTCAGCTTTAGCTATTTCTTCTTCTCCTGCTCCTGTCGTCGCAGTTTTCGTTCCTCTTGCTGTTTCCCCTCTAGTTCCTGACGTTCTTGTTTCCGCTGCTCTAGTTCCTCTTGCTGTTTCCCCTCTAGTTCCTGACGTTCTTGTTTCCGCTGCTCTAGTTTCTCTTGCTGTTTCCCCTCTAGTTCCTGACGTTCTTGTTTCCGCTGCTCTCGTTCCTCTTGCTGTTTCTTCTCTGGTTCCTGACGTTCTTGTTTCCGCTGCTCTCGTTCCTCTTGCTGTTTCTTCTCTAGTTCCTGACGTTCTTGTTTCCGCTGCTCATATTCCTCTTGCTGTTTCTTTCTCATCTCATTATCCTTCTTGAACACATGAACTATCTAAATTGCGCCCAGGTGCTCAGACTGTGTTACATGCCCAGCCATCTCTCTTCAATTCACGTATATTGTTATCTATTCATTTGGTACTGGGATATATTTTCGCGGCCCACCGGGTTGATCGGCTTATTGTATCATTTTGTCTGTAAATTTGGTCAACCCCAAAGTGGAAGGTCGGGGGTATCCTCCCTGATGTCCTCACAACAAAAGCAGGCAGCGATCTGCCACCTGCTTTTGCATTTTTGGGTTGTTAGTGAGGATTATTACCGGGCGGTCACGAACAGTTCTTTCAAAGCGACCACGATCATCGCCCCAGCGACGAAGGCTACCACAAACGGCAGGACGTATGAAAAAGCAGCCCCGACAATGGGTAAAGTATTTAGTGCCGTTGCGGAAAGAGTTAACGCAATCGAAGCCAACAAAAAGCCTCGCGTATCTTCCGCAGTGACATTGAGAAGGCCGACGATCACACCAAGGATCGCCAGCACCCAGATAGCCCACGCGGGTTGAAAGAAAAGCCCCGCGACCACGGCAATAACCAAGCCGATAATAAATGCCCATTTACCAATTTGAGCAGTATTCATTTTAGCCTCCTTTGACAAAATGAAATAATGGATGATTGTTGACACCAACCGTCTTAGTGATGTTGATGTGTTTCATATGATATAACACTTCTCTAACAAATAGGATACGGATTTATAAATTCTTCTTGGCGAGGCAGAAGTCGAGAATTATTAACTATTAATATCCCCGAACACCTGTGAGTGAATTCGCAGCGATCTAACACTACTGAATTACAATATAAAATTAAACCAACCTCACTAAAAATCTTTGTAGACCAGGTGAACGATTATTTTCAGTTAAAATTCATATTCCGTTAGGGGCTTCAATCAAGGTGGAGGTTCTATATGCAGATCACAAAGGCTGAAGTCACACCCGTTGAGCTGAAATTACTGCAACCTGTCCGAATGGCTGGGCTGCCGGCGATCAACCATATCACGGCAATATTTGTGCGCATTGAGACACGCCAGGGACAAAACGCCTGGGGCTGCACCATTGCCAACCCAGATCTGACCGGCGAGAAGCCGCAAGATGTCCTTCGGGCTTGTCGAGAATGCGCTGTTCTCGCTCCCGACTTGCATCCGATCAATATCGAATTTTCTCTGGATGAACTCGCTTCACGAGCAAGCGCCAGCCTATCAGCGCTGTGCGCCTTCGACCTGGCATTTCATGACTTGTTGAGCCTGGTGGCTGGAATGCCCCTTTACCGCATCCTGGGAGGATACCGCAACCGTATCCAGACTTCGGTAACCATCCCGATCGCAGATGTCAATGCCAATGTGAAGGTGGCTTGCGAGCGCGCCAATCAGGGATTTCGAATGCTTAAGATTAAAGGCGGGCTCGACCCCGAAGAAGATGTCCAGCGAGTGCAGGCAATCCACAGAGCACTGCCCAATCATATCCTTCGCCTGGACGCTGACGGAGGATATTCTGTCGAACAGGCGTTAGACGTCGCCCGCGCCTTGGAGAACGTACTCGAGATGCTGGAACAGCCCACGCTCGCCGATGATTTGACCGGACTTCGCCGGGTTAAAGAGATAAGCCCTATACCCATCCTGGCTGATCAGAGCCTGAGGGGACCTGCATCAGCGCTCAAGCTTGTAGCCGATCGTATAGTTGATGGATTGAGCATCAAATTGGTGACCAGTGGGGGAATACGCAATGCCCGGCAGATAGATTCTGTCGCCCGTTCCGCCAAAATGGCTACAATGATCAGCTGCTTCATCGAGCCCGCACTTCTTATTAGTGCTGGTCTCAGTCTAGCATTGAGCAGCCCCAATGTGGTATACGGCGACCTTGATGGTCATCTAGACCTAATCAGTGACCCCTCAAAAGCCGGCTTTAAACTTGAAGATGGCTGGCTTGAGGCTACGGATGTTCCCGGTTTAGGTTATACGGTTGAACTTGGGTAGTTAACGATAGAAGATCTTCCATCACCCCCGATGTTCACCGCAATGATTATTTCGACCCTGGCGGGTTGATGGAAATGAACGGCTATCCCATGAAAATAGAAAGCAGTGCGGCAGCTAAAGATCCAGAAATGGCAAAACGATTATGGCAAGTATCTGAAGAATTTACGGCTATTCACTGTGCTTGTTGCCACTTCCTAGATATTTCTAATTCGCCGTTATATTGGACTGCACGCCCAGGCGTGCAGTCGAGTGTTACAGGAGTTGCGGAAGGTTTTTCCTTTGGTTTTCGTTTTCTTCCTTTTTACGGGAATTAAACTATTCTTCCCATCATCAATCATTTAATAAGGCGCCTGATTCAATATTTTGGCACTCTTTGGTTAGCGGTTTTCTTTATTCGACATCCTGACCAGTAGACTGCTCGTCACTAGGTTGACCGTCAAACCTGATTCTTTATTGAATTATTGATTATCTACTCGTTATTATTATTCTTCTTTTCCCTTTTTGCCTGCCTTTTTTCCTTCATGGTTTTTTGCGGTTTTTTCTTGGACGCCTTTTTTTGGTTCCTACCTTTGGTCATGATTTTTCTCCTGCTTGTTATAGTTAAATAGATAAACTACGACAATGAATTTCTGTAATTTTCTTTTTATTTGCCAGTATAGCCTTAATCTTATCACATACCAAGATTCATTCTTTACCTTAAGGCACTGCTATCCTGGAAAATACAGTCGGATTTTAGCCGCAATCTGCGGATCTGTGAGCCTGTCAGTCGTTTCAATGCTCACGATACGCTGACTTAGGTTTTTACTTTTCATACGTTCTGCGAGCTCGCATTTGGCCTCACCAGGCCCAAAGATCAGGATTGAATCTGCGTCCTGAATATACCCAATGATGTCATCATAGTATCTCTCCAGACCGTTTGTATATTTTCGATCTTGTATGTTTCCTGCAACCTGGGATCCTGCAGATCTTGAACGCCCAGAAAATTGGGTGTCTAACTCTATGGTTGAGTAGATTCGAGTCATTTCCTCCCCTTTGTCTGTGATTGTCATAAGGATCGCCTCTCGATGGTCAATCTACAAACCCACTTCTTTTTTCATTTACATGGCTCCTTTATTACTGGACACATTGATTAGCAAGCTGCCTAGCAACAGCGTTTGCGTGCTCCAGATTGGCGTTGGCTTTTTCGAACTTCTACCGGGCGGGGATATAGAGCACGAAGACGAATAACATCGCTCCCAGCTCTACCGCCACCAGCAACTAGCGTAGGGAGCTTCGCATGGACTTTTTCAGGCAGCGATCTGCCGCCTGCTTTTGCTTCTTAGGTAGTTAATGAGTATTAACTACTGGCGGTCACGAATAGTTCTTTAAATTCGACCACGATCATCGCTCCAGCAACGAAGGCTACCACAAACAGCAGAACGTAAGATAAAGCAGTACCGACAATGGGTATAGTATTTAGCGCCGATGCAGAAAGAGTTAACGCAATTGCAGCCAACAAAAAGCCTCGCGTATCTTCGACGGTGACATTGAGAAGGCCGACAATCACACCCAGGGTCGCCAGCACCCAGGTTGCCCAGGCGGGTTGAAAGAAAATCCCGGCGAGCACGGCAATAACCAAGCCAACAATAAAAGCCCATTTACCAATTACACAGGAAATTTATTGTACAGTTTCATACACGCAATGGCTTACGCATTATAATTATAGTTAATACCTACCAACATCCTCGGTAATTGGAATAAGCGATGACATTTGATATTGGACTTACCCTCGGCATTATTCTGATGGCGCTGGTCTTATTTGCCACTGAGAAACTGCGCGTCGATTTGATCGCCTTGATTGTTCTTTTGTTGGTCTCGATCACGGGCCTGGTTTCCAAGGAGGAGGTTTTTTCAGGTTTCGCCAACCCGGCAGTGATCACCATCTGGGCAGTTTATATTG
>CBFDCK010000188.1:0-5037 GCA_965603285.1 uncultured bacterium | reverse complement strand
GAATTTTTGGATGTGTTTGGGATAAAGTATAACCGCGAAAACTGAATATAAAAAAGACTCCCGGAGATTAAAAATCTCCAGGAGTCAAGAAAGTATTTTCTAAGACTTAAATCGCCGACGATTATTTTCGTCACCGGCGACTATTGTCAGTAGTATCTTTTAGCCAGCCGTGACTGATATTGTGCGGGTCTTTGCTTCGCCGGCTTTTGCCAGTTGCAGCCGTAGGACGCCGTCTTTAACGCTCGCCTGGATCTTGTCGTGGTCGATCATGTTGGACAGCCTGAAACTGCGCTGGTAATCTCCAACCTCGTACTCTGTTAATGTAGGCGCATAACCTTCGATCTCGTGAGGTTCAACAAAGGCGCTAATAGTGAGGACATTCTTCTCCAGGGTGATATCGATTGAGCCTTCATCAACTCCGGGAACATCTACAATCACAAAGATATCTTCCTCGGTTTCAAATATGTCGGCGCGTGGTATAAAACACTGGCATTCGCGCGTCCTCTCGGTATCTTCCAATGTGGTCACTTCTTGTTTCTGTACTTCCAATGCTTTACTTTCCTCGGTCATGATATTTACCTCCAATTAATTCATACTTACATTTGCCAAATGCAATTCTGACAATCGCTATTTGCAGCTCATAATTTGTCAGGCGCTCTTGACAACGATTTTCTTTGGCTTATCGGCTTCTGAACGGGGTAGTGAAATCTGCAGGACGCCGTTCTTGAACGTAGCCTCAACCTTATCAATGTCGACCGGAAATGGCAGCTCGACTGAACGATTGAACTTGCCGTAGCCGCGTTCCTGGCGGTGATAACGGGCGCCTTCTTCCAAATCTTCGGACTTGCGGGCACCGCTGAGTGTCAATGTTTCTCCGACAACGCTGATTTCAATATCTTCAACATCGATGCCGGGGACTTCCGCGTTGACGATTAGATCTTCTTCGCTCGACCAGATGTTGAGGGCTGGATAGCTCGGGGCGATACGAGTACGGACGGGGGAATACCCATCGAACACGCGATTCATATCGCGTTGAATTTGGTTTAATTCTCTCCAAACAGATGGAACTCTATAGCGACGATACATTACAGGTACCTCCTTGTTTCTCTTGTCTCATTAATATTATTTGTAAAATGTACTGTCTAAATCTTATCCGGGATGTGTTAGAAACACGCAAGCGCAATATATGAGGAGTGTAAAAGTGCTCTGATTCTTACCATGAAATCCAAGGGGAATTTATATAAATAATCAGTACCAGGTGTAAAAAACTATTGGTATAATAGTCTGATCCGGCAGGTTTTTACCTGTAAACGACTGGGGTATATTTCAGTTTAATGGTTTTATTTAACATAATCGAAAAACCTGGCTCAGCCGGGTCAACAAACGAATCGGTCAGCTCCAATCAACGGGCGTGCATGCAGATGTTGGACGGTCGATTCTTTTTGTATTAATTCAAAGGAGAAGGTATGGACATATTGGGACTTGCCAGACACGGACTTAACGACTTTGAGCAAATCGCGATCATGTTGGTGGTGGTCACGGCGTTCATCAGCCTGATCTACGCCTGGTTCCTGCGCAACAAAGTGATGAAAAAAGATAAAGGCACCCAGGAGATGCAGAAAATTTGGAATGCCATCCGGATTGGCGCGGACAGCTATCTGAGCCGCCAATTGAAGACCATCCTGCCGGTGATCGCACTGCTGACCATTGCCCTGTTCTTCAGCGTTTATATTGTACCGCCCAGCCGGGAGGCGATGGAGGAGTTCCCACAAAATACCCAAACTATCATTGCGATCGGACGCGCAGCCGCTTTTGTTCTGGGAGCGCTTTTCTCTTTGCTGGTCGGACAGCTTGGCATGCGCATGGCGATCCAGGCTAATGTGCGGGTTGCTTCGGCTTCACGCAGAGGCTTCAATGAAGCTCTTTCGATCGCTTATTATTCTGGCACGGTGACCGGTATGTTGACCGACGGTCTGGGATTACTTGGAGGTACGGTCATCTTCATCATATTTGGTCGCGCGGCTCCGGAAGCTCTCTTGGGTTTCGGATTCGGGGGGACGCTGATCGCGCTTTTTATGCGTGTGGGCGGCGGGATTTATACTAAAGCAGCCGATGTTGGCGCTGACCTGGTCGGCAAAGTGGAGAAAGATATACCGGAGGATGACCCCCGCAATGCGGCAGTCGTGGCAGACCTGGTCGGTGATAACGTGGGCGACTGCGCTGGTATGGCAGCCGACATCTTTGAAAGCTACGAAGTCACCATAGTCTCAGCCCTGATCCTCGGGTTGGCTTTAGTAGCCTTAGATCCGACTCACAGCCTGAAATGGATCGTCTACCCGCTCATCATTCGCGGTATCGGGGTGATCAGCTCGATTCTGGGCACGTTTGCTGTCCCTATTTGGGCAAATTTCCCGATAAAGCTTTTACGAGCGCACGACGCAGAAGAGGCCATGTTCCGCTCGTATGAGGTATCCAGCATCAACACGGTTGTTTTTTCCTTCATTGTTGCGATACTCTACGCTGGCGATTGGCGGCTCGCAGCCCTGACCGCTATTGGTGTTGGTCTGGCTGTGATATTCAACCCGCTGACCTCTTACTTCACCTCTACCCGCCACAAACCGGTAAAGGAGATAGCCGAAGCGACCGATACGGGTCCAGCCACCACAATCCTGTCGGGTTTGGCGGTGGGTATGGAATCCAGCGTCTGGGCGCTGGTTGTAATTGCGATAAGCTTTGTCTTCGCCTTGCTTTTGTATCAAAATGATGGTCAGATTTATGTGCTGTATGGGGTCGCAATGATCGGCATCGGTATGCTTAGCCACACCGGAAATAACGTGGCGATGGATTCATTCGGTCCGATCGCCGATAACGCCAACGGGATCGGCGAGATGGCGTGGCACGACCGTACGGATAAAGAGACCCTCGAAGCGCGCCAGATCATGGCAGATCTGGACTCGGTGGGTAATACTACCAAAGCCATCACTAAAGGGATCGCTATTGCTTCCGCGGTGATTGCAGCTGTGAGTCTGTTCGCCTCCTATATTACCGACGTAGGATTGGCGCAGCTGGCTATGGGGTTGCCCGTGATGGAATCCATCCGGGTAACCGATACGGCGGTGTTTATTGGTTTGCTGCTTGGAGGTGCGCTGCCATGGCTGTTCAGCTCGCTTTCCATCCGTTCGGTCAGCCGGGCTGCGGCGGAGATCGTGGAAGAAGTGCGCGCTCAGTTCCGTATCCCTGGCATCATGGAAGGCACGGTTACACCGGATTACGGTCGCGTGGTCGCGATTTCAACCACTTCAGCACAGAAGGAATTGATCCCACAGGCTACCGTAGCCGTGATTACCCCCTTGCTGATAGGTTTGGTGCTGGGCGTGGAAGCGTTGGGGGGTTTCCTGGCAGGAGTGATTTTAAGCGGGCAGCTGCTGGCTGTTTTCATGGCAAATACCGGTGGCGCCTGGGATAATGCTAAGAAGTCGATTGAGGACGAGCCAAGTGACCCGGCCAACAATACCGGAAAAGGTTCGGATCGCCACAAGGCGGGCGTGGTGGGCGATACCGTGGGTGACCCGCTGAAGGATACCGCCGGTCCGGCTCTCAACCCGATGATCAAGGTGGTTAACCTGGTTTCGCTCTTAGCTGCTCCTATATTGGTGCAATACTCCGATCTCGGCATCATCGGCTGGATTGTTGTGGCAGTACTGTTTGCTGCAGTCGTCTGGAGCATAACGACGAGTAAGAAGCCGGCGGAGCACCTTAAAACCACCACCGCTCCGGTGCAGGGCGATTAGCAGGTCTATATTCGTTCTGTAGCAATTCCAAATAACACATAAGCCCCCAGCGTAGATTGAACAAGCTGGGGGCTTCTAATTATCACCTTACTTCTTCGTGACCGGGAACTGCACCTCCGTCATATAGTTGCTGGGGTCTTCACCAGATTCCGGGCCGCGCAGATATATCTCGCGGCTTGGACCTGCGACCTGGTAACCGTTGGTTTCTATCCCGATCATTTCTATCGCGGTCATCAACACCTGATAAACAGACAAGAAATCATCGTAAGAGCCTTGGTGCAGCAGCGAGGCCATCTGCTCTACGCCGGGCAAAGTGCGAAGCTTCAAGCGCTCGTGCTGCGGCATTTCGACGCTGGTGATGGGCACGGCGACCTCCACGTCTACGTCGCTCTCCTTGAAGTCTTTATCGTGGTAGATAGCGATTGGTGGTCCGGCTGGAGCTATGCCCAACTTGCCCAACTTACCAAAAACTTCGTTGATCAACTGCCCTATGCTCGCATAGTTAGGCAGCACGTCTCGGATGGCTGCCACCTTTATGGGGTCAACTTTTTTGATTAGAACTTCGTATTGCGGCATTTGATTCTCCTGTTCGATTTGTCTCAGTCGCGATTCAATCCGCCTCAACCGTGCCTGCTCTTTATCCAGATCACGTTCTGTCTCGGCTTGCTTCAAGCGTAGCATGCCGCGCATCTGCTCCGGGGTGAGGCTGTCATCCAGCATGCCGGTGATCTGATCCAGCGTAAAGTTGAGGTCTTTAAGAGCCAGGATGCGGTTCAGCCGTGGCATCTGGTCGACCGTGTAGTAACGATAACCGCTGAACTTGTCCACATGAGCCGGTATAAACAGCTCGATCTGGTCGTAGTAGCGCAGGGTCTTGACGGGAACCTGGCTGAGTTTGGAAAAGTCTCCGATTCTTATCATGTTTCACTTCCGCGCGGTTGATAATTTGAAGCTTCATCCATAGTATACAGCCTCCAGCAACTGGAGAGTCAAGAGGGTTGTGTCAAATCAGAGATTTTTTGCACTTCATCGGTCACCACACAGTCTGTGCCGCTCAACAGCACTTCAGGTTGGTTGCGGGCCTTGCGTAATACGTCGAAGTCATCAATCGTATGAAATCGCCATCTGCAGAAAGGTTCAGCATTAAAAAACGCCGATAAATGTATCGGCGCATGGAAAATGGGCCCGGTAGGGATCGAACCTACGACCAAACGGTTATGAGCCGTCCGCTCTGCCACTGAGCTAC
>CBFDCK010000187.1:0-5045 GCA_965603285.1 uncultured bacterium | reverse complement strand
CGCTGGCTGTGCACGCCATCGGCGACCGCGCCAACCACGAGGTCTTAAATGCTTTCGCTCGACTGCGGGAACGCGAGCAGTCAGTACCGGGAGATACGAATTACGATCGCCGTCAAATGCTGCCCCACCGCATCGAGCACGTGCAGTTAATCCACCCCGATGACGCTCCCCGCCTGGGGGCATTGGGAATCATCGCTTCGATGCAACCTATCCACGCCACTTCGGACATGCTGATGGCGGACCGTTTTTGGGGAGAGCGGGCGGAACTTTCATACGCCTGGCGGACACAATTGGATCACGCGGCGATCCTGGCTTTTGGTTCCGATGCACCTGTTGAGACGCCCAATCCGTTTACCGGTCTGCACGCGGCGGTTACCCGCTGCCGTCCGGATGGCAGACCGGCGGAAAACGGCTGGTATCCCGAGCAGCGCTTGAGTTTCAAGGAAGCCCTGCGCGCTTACACATCTGGCGCCGCCTACGCCGCCGGCATGGAAGACCGCCTGGGGAAACTGGCTCCCGGATATTTGGCAGACCTTTTAGTGCTGGATATCGATCCCTTCGAGTGCGAGCCCGACCAACTGCTCGAAATTCAACCGCAAAGGGTCATGGTTGGGGGGAATTGGGTTATTTAACGGAATTAATTACTAAATCTGGAGAACATAGACTAATTGCCTGACAGTTAAAAAATGTCATTGCGAACGCAGCGCAGCGGAGTGTGGCAATCTCCCGTTAAGTGTTGAAAAGCCTTAAATCAAGCAGGTTGCTTAGATCTGCCAAAGAACGTATGTTTAAGAACGGATGCTTTGGCATCTAAAGAACACTGCATAACACGGCCTCGTTTTGGCAGGTCATTGGGTGTTACAAATCATCGGATAAATCCCGCCATCCAGGATTTATCGAATTCACCAAATCGATTTTCTTCTGGCGTGAACCGTCCTTGATCTGCTTTTCTCGCATGATAGCTGCCTCAACATCGTTGGTAGTTTCGTAATACACAAGCTTGTTTATTTTGTAACGATGAGTGAATTTACTCCCCACACCTCTTTTATGCTCGTGTACTCGGCGCAGTAGGTTGTTCGTTACCCCAGTGTAAAGTGTGGAGTTGCGTTTATTCGTCATGATGTAGACGCAGTAGGTTTTGGCAATCATGACACTATTTTACGCCCTATCGGGAGATTGCCACGGTCGGCATCCAAAAACAGGATGCTTTCCCTCGCAATGACAATAATTAGTGACACCACCCAAGTCAATGCAAATGCAGCGCCTCAGTAACTTAATCCTCGCTGGTGTCTATCTCCTCTACTGAAGCAGTAAGTTCATCCCCTTCTTCAACCTTCTCTTCAGTTACCTCTACAATCTCATCTCCAATTACCTCTTGGGGCGTTTCCTCGACTGGCGCTTCCAGTTCCTCTTTAGCTGCCGCCTCCCCTTCGAGCGCACTGATCCTACCGGCTTGCTCCTGGATTGTACCCTCTAACTCGGCGATTTCCTTTTTCCTTTTAGACAATTGGCGGCTGAATTTGATGCGCGTTGGAAGGGTGACCAACAGTCCGATCACCACGCCTATCACCAGTGCTAACAACAGCACAAGCGCCAGCGAGCCTTCGGTTTGCCACAATAAAAACGAGATCGGTACAACTTCAACATTCTGTACCGCGAAGATGACCGCCATAACGGCGAACAGTAGAATAATAATCAATACGAAGATAGCCATGTTGTGCTCCTGTACTTTTGGATTTTATTAGCCCTGCGTGTGGATGTAATGCAAGGCTGCCTGGATCGATCACCGGGACATTTTACTCGAGAAGATAAAGCTGATCCGCCTGCGCTGCGGCTCGACTTTCACCAGTTCTGCAGTAACGACCAGGCGTTCCTGGTATTCCCGTTTACTTGAATCCCAACCCGTGCAGGTGATAAGAGAGAGCTGTGAAACTTCGCTCGGCTCTGTAACAGTCAGGTCACCGGCATCAACCACTACCCCTTCACGAACCCGGTAGGTGTAGATATTTTCTTTGGTGTGCAGGATTACTTCTTCACCTGAAGTTAGGTCAAAAAGGTGCTTGAAAGGTCCGTCGCTGCCGTCTTTGAGGGTTAAATGACCTGCCAAGCCGGTATTGCTCCCCAGCCCTGGCCAGGAGGTGTCCCCCATCCAGGCGATCTCGTCCTTCAAGCCGGCGATCAACCAGGTGAAACCTTCGAAAGGCACATATTTGACCACCGTATCCAAATCAAGCGCTGGGATGATGATGCGCACAACCGGGCTGGTATCGGCTGGTTCTTCACCAGGCTCCTGGGGGGTTTCGACCTCAGCTTGTGTGACCGTACCTATATCCGGGGTCGGGATGGGATAATCCGGCAGGGTCTCAGGAGCGTGGGGCGTGGATTTGGGAACCCAGGGTTCCTGGAAATACACGAGGTTCCCACCATGTATTCCTGTTTCGGATATGGTGCGGGGTATGAAGGATGAAAAATCAGCACCTATTGCTAAAGCTAGCAGGTTAAACGCCAGACAGGCTGTAGTCAGGATTATTCCGCTTGTAATAAACCACGGCGCCCATGTTGGATTCCTGCCCCATATCCAGATGCCGTAGCCTAAAGCAGCGATTCCGCTTATGCCCAGCATTAAGCCTGAAATAATACCTATCGAGAGAAGAATTGCCGGGGGGCCATCTTTCTCGAACCCGCCTGTAGGGGGCAAGGACGTACCAGTTATCCTAAAACCGATGTTGCTCGATTGACTGGATTGAATCGGTTGTTGAGGGTCCCAGCGTACCACAGCGATGTTATTGTAAGTGGTCGTTTGGGAGGGAGCGGATATGACCGTTGCGTTGAAATTGACATAAACAGTCTCTCCGACGGACAGCGTGCCTAAAGACGCCGATACAGTTCTGCCGGTTGCTAACACGGTCGCGCCTGTTTTCGTGGTCGTGGGATTTAAGATACTTAATTCGGTAGGAAAGACCTGCGTCTCTACGCTCACGCTGCTTGCTTCGGAGGTCCCCCGGTTTGTGATCTGGATCTGGAATGTGAACTGCTCGTTCAAATTACGCTCAACCGGTGTGACTGTGTAGATAATATCAAAGGCGGGCGCTATATTGGTATCTGTAAAAACGTTGTTTGTTATGTTTGTTTCAGATGTGGTTGTGCTTGCAGTGACGATATTTGTTAGTGCGAGTGGAGCCGTGAGATTTGTTTTTACCCTAGCAAATAATGTGAAAGCAATACTCTCGCCAGGGTCAACATCTTCGTTCAAACTCCAAACCAGGGTGTTCACTTGCGGTGAAGTTTGGGTGTGGGCGGCGCCCATAACATAGCTGATAAACTCGTAGTCACTCCCCAATACATCTGTGATTATCACATTTTGCGCTGCCTGGCTGCCCGTGTTGTGGATGCTGATCGTATAGGTCAGAGGTAGGGCTTCGTACACGATATCAAGCCCATCCGTTTTAGATACATTCAGATCGGCTCCCCCATTAGCAGCCATAATTAACCCAACTGGAATCAGAAAACCGCCCAGCAGGGATATACACAGAAAGAGAATTAACCGCTTCCCCCGTGTGTTGTGGACGGGGGTGGCGCTGCCATTATCGGGCACGGGAAGAGTCTCTGCCTTCATGATTGTGGTAGTTGGAACTGCTGCTGGTCTCTTTTTACAGCGGCGAAGTGTCTACCAGGTCGGCGTAAACAATCAGGCGCTCCAGATACAAGCGTGCTTCCTGGTTCCAGCCGGTGCACGTGATCAGGGTTATTTGGGAATTTTCTGTCTGTTCCACCACGCTGAAATTTGTGTCCTTGACCACAGCCTTTTCACTCACCCTGTAGGTGTATTCATTCTTCTCGGTATAGAGTTTGATTTCATCCCCGGCTTCCAATTCTTCCAGGTGGCGGAAGGGACCGTCGGAACCGTCACCCAGCGTGACGTGCCCCGCCAAACCGGTGTTACCGCCCAGCCCGGGCCAGGAGGTGTCCCCCATCCAGGCGATCTCCTGCCGCAGCCCGGCGATCAGCCAGGTGAACTCGCTGAAGGGTACGTATTTCACAATAGTATCGAGCGCCAGAGCAGGGATAACGATGCGCTCCACCGAGCTGGTATCCGGCAGACCGTCATCTTCTGCAGCGGTGGTGGCCAGGGTAGGAGTCGGGACGGGATAATCCGGCAAGGTTTCCGGGATGGGTTCGTCCGGTTCCGCAACATACGGTTCCTGGAACTGGATGATCTCCATGGTGGGTCGCGGAGATTCCACCTGCACTGCAGTTGGGGTATCAGCAATCGTCGGTTTGGTGCTTTCCAGACTGGATACTTGCTCTGTAGCTACCCCGCGGTTTCTGAACAGAAAACTTCCGAAACCGAAGATGAAGCAGGCAGTCACCAGGATCAAACCGGTGGTCGTAAACCAGGGCGCCCAGGTTGGGTTGCCCGATTTTGCCCACAGGCTGTATACAAGTGCGCCGAGACCCAATGCCCCCAGCAGCAGCCCGATGGCTAATACGACCCAGAATAAGCTCCCTGGTCCCTGATCTACTTCTAGGCCTCCCGTTGGAGGTAGTACAGTGCCAACAATTTTGAACGAGACTGAAGCGGTTTTTGCTGGAAGGTCAGGCTTGCCATCCGGTGTTTCGGCATCCACGATGGCATTGTTTTTCCTTTCATTAGACCCTCTGGCATTGTCGTTAACGACGGTATCGATAACTAGCGTTGATGAAGCATTTGGTCCTAAAGATTTAACGGTATAGCTGATCGTTCCTTTGTTGTTGTTGATCACCGCATCCGATGGACTTGTGCGCACTATATTCAGTACATTAGGATATGTGTCTCTAATTACTATGTTCTTTAATTCGGATTGACCGGTATTTTTTACTATAATGGAGAACCTGAGGGTACCTCCGATGTTTGCGCTTGTCGGTGAGACAATTTTCTCTAAATCGAAATCCGCCAGGATATTTGTGTCTTTATCCGTGTTGTTCTCAGTGACGCTTGTTTCTGTTATGCTGGTAGCAGTAATAATATTCGTCAGGTCAATAGGGATATCAACCGTGTCATTGAC
>CBFDCK010000186.1:0-5074 GCA_965603285.1 uncultured bacterium | reverse complement strand
GTTACAGACTCGGTAATGACTGCATCGAAAATGTTATCATCGAAAGGGAGGTCTTGTGCATCTGCTACCCGGAATTCAACCCAATCCATTACCCGTTCTCTCTTTGCCCTTTCTTTGGATTTCTCGACCATTCCTTCAGAAATGTCTATACCGATCACTTTACAGCCATACCTTTTTGCAATGAAGACAGGCGTTACCCCAGCGCCACAGCCAACATCCAATACGTACTTGCCTTTGCTTATGTGACATAACTCAAGGAGCGCTTCTGTGGCATCGAGCCCTCCTATATGTTTCGTGAGACCCACCTCAGCCGCAAAGTCGAAAAAGGTTTGTTGGCTCTCCATAATCACCTCTTCTCTAGATAGTGTCCAATTGCCCTGCTCTGTTGCTGCTGCCCAATGGTTTTGAGTTCAGCCACCCCGCTTGTTTCTCCGATAGTTTTTCAAGATTTTCATCAAGAACCATAAGCTGCAAATTGCGCCGTCCTCGGGGTCGGCTGGAGCGACAGACTGTGTGAAAAGTCCGTAATTTTTCCGATGGGATATATTATCTCCCACTTCGGTCTTATTATTAGCCAATAATCGGGACGACGCCCTAGATTTTCTACGGTTTTTATTGTTCTAATCTAAATTTAGAAATTCGCTTAGAGTTTCCACACAGTCTCGCGATTGGTTATGCGCTATCATTCAGCATTTCTTCTTTGAAGTGTATATAGAGAGCTCCCAACTTAATCACGTGTTTAACAAATGGAATGGCATCACCAAATTCAATGGGCAACGTGGGGCTTGAGACATGCTCGCTCGAAGCCTGAGGTTCTGCGAAGAGGATTCTTTTATCTTCTGGCGTGACCATCGTATGTTGGAGAAGGAAGAAAAGCCGGTAGGCATGATATTCCAACTTGGCTACGCGGGCTACGAGTTACGATTTGACACCACGCCGCGCGCAAAGAGCGCGAAGGGTATGAAGCAGATCAGTCCCATGGTAAAGATCACCATAACATCGACCAGAACGAATGGCGCTGTGGTTAAGAATGGCTGTAACAGCAAGAAGATAATCAACCCAATGAATAACATGCTGGCCTGGAAGAGCAGCCCCAGACCGGTCACATACCCGAATTCCTTACGGCGCCAAAGCAGTACCCCGCCGATGACCCATGCAGGAGTGATCAAAAAATCTGCGGTGTGTAGGGCGAGTTCTGTTTCGGCAATCGGTGTCTGACTGGTGAGCGCATTGACTATAACGCCGATGACTCGCAGGAAGAACAGGAGACCGAGTCCTGCCAGGACTCCCCCGGCGAGGCGCTCCGGCACAGCACCGGTGAGCCGTTGTTGTACTGCTTTCCCGTCAATGCTTGCGACCAGACCGATAATGGTGTACACACACAACGTGACCAGCGCGAGATACAGCAAGAACGCCACATTGAGTGGCATAGCGAAGACATAGACGAGGTAATTGTACAGCACAAAGAAAAGCGCACCCGGCCATAAGAGCAACCCGATCAGCTTGCCGCGCCACGCCAGCCACATCGAGCCAAGCAGGATTGGCAGTCCGATGAAGAGGTTGACCACATCATTGGACACGAACGAAGCAACTCGTCCGTCGGGTAGATGACGGTGCGATACAGTAGACCGGCGATGGATGCAGTTACCATGAGGATGGCGACGATGAAAGAGAGAGCGTATATCAACTTGAGGTTACACCTGATCGGCAGATCGGCGTTACGCTCTTGATTTGTGTTCATTTCTTTCGACTCCTCGGTCAATATGTGTCTTCCCCATGCGCATTAGTTAGGCGGCAACCAGCCCCGCTCACCCGTTTTTTTCTCGCTCCTATCTATTAGCACCCCAGATGCCGGCTCATACCTGAATGTGGAGTCTCGGTTGTTCATGTGGCTGAACGGACTCTTCATCACCTGATCTCGCTAGGATGATCGACAATCCCACAAGCCACACCATCACCAAGACGATGTTAATCATCACAAGGATGATCCCAACAGACTGCGGTGCGGGAACCGGGACAAATCGAACGATCCAGACAAACCCCGCCAGCCCTCCAATGATCCCAGCCCAATTCATCCATCTTGGCACCCGACTCGCTCTAGACAACAGTATCGCAATCCACACAATGGATCCACCATAGGCAAGAAAGCTTCCTATGGCCCAGGTCACCTCGATGCTGTCCTGAGCCAACTGTGCAGCCTTCATCATGAGCTCTGCGTCCGATCCTTCAGCCGCAGCCAAGGCAGGACCAAAATAATAGATCATGGAACCGGTATCCACCATAAAGCCCATCGTCAGAAAAGCGACCCCAACAATAGCAAAAGTTATAGGCACTGCCAGGATGGATCCAGTCTCTCGCCGAAAGCCTTGGAAAAGAGCCAGGAATACAGGGATCACCATCAGGGATCCCAGAATGCCACCCCACGTGTACATCAGGACGGCAGATGAGTCCGCACGTGCAAGATAGCTTTCCAGGGCTCCCGCACCCTCCCCTTGGGGAAAGCTCATACTTCCAACCACGAACAGGATCCAGCCTAGAGCTGTGAGCACGGCAAATACCAGTCCAGTTTGATATAATCCCTTATTCGACATTTTCTACTCCTATCATTGATTTGACTTCCCTCGAAGAATGCAGTCCTATCCAACCGCTTGGATGCGATTTGAATCCAGGCTCTTTGGCGGATATGAGCATCGACCTGAAGCCCAATTTTTGCTGGGTCGCAATTGGGATTGGAAGCATCTCTGGTTAGCCATTTACTTCTGCCAGTCTATCCAGCATTGGAAGCGATTCATCACGACCCTGTCCAGAGATGGTGATGATGAGACGCTTAACCCCGACCTCCTCCATCTCGGTCAATATCTTCCGGTCGGGGATAAACTCTTCAAACACCGACATTTCAAGCGAGTCCGGATCACGCCCAATCGCCACCGCTCGTTGACGCAATTCGGCAATTATTTCTTTCGTTTTCGACCATTCCAGCAGAAACGGAGCCCAGCCATCGCACACATCCAGCACACATTCAAGTGACTTTTGACCTGTTCCCCCCATAATAATTGGGGGATGAGGGCGTTGATATGGCTTTGGAAACGATCTCATCTTATCGAAGTTAACAAACTTACCATGAAATTCTGACTCCTCTTTTGTCCAGATTTCTTTCATCGCCCGAATCTGCTCTTTAAGAAGTTGGAAGCGCGTTCGATAGACAACCCCATGATTAGCCATCTCTGCTTCAAGCCAGCCGGCTCCAATGCCAAAAATGAAACGTCCCTTGGATAAGCGGTCCAGCGTTGCCACCGTATTGGCTAAGATGATCGGGTCATGCTCATTTACAAGACTAACCCCCGTTCCGAGTTTGATGTTTTCAGGTGAGGCAGCCGCAAGTGTCAAAGCGATAAACGGATCAAACGTTTGCCAAAAGAAATCGGGTAAGGCTCCTCCTCATTCAGTTGTATGCAGAAAGTGAACAGGGATGTGTGTATGCTCCGAGAACCAGATGGACTCCAATCCCCGTTCTTCCGCAGCCCGAGCCAGTTCGTCAGGTTGGATGGAATGCTCAGTAGCGTATCCGTGAATCCCAAATAACATTTCTATCTCCTTTAGTCTGTGAATGCATCAGATATTACGGTGACCAAACAGTGCGGGAGGCGCAGCGTTCCGCGCTAATAGGTAAGTGTTGGTGGAGCGCGGAGCGTGAGGTACCCGGATGAGCAGATATTCTTGACAAGGATGGAAATTAATGACCGCCAAGTAAGCTGATGATCCCCAATGAGTCCAGACCATCCAGCATGAGCTGCACCGCCAGGGCAGCCATCAGGACACCAAATACCGCTTCTGTCACGGCAAGACGAGAGGGGTCCAGGTGCTTTGTCAACCCCTGCATATTGCTAAAAACAAGCCAATCGAGCACTCCCATGATTAAAACAATGGCAACCAGGATGACCAGCATGAGCACTGAACTGATATCACTGGAATAAATGACCAGTACGGCAATCCCAGCCGGATTAAGCATGTAGGGCACAGCTAAAGGATACAGCGCCATTTGCATCGGGCTGCGACCCCCTGCTTTCTTATGATGATCTTCTTTGCCAGGGCTGACCAACATATGCAGAGCCAGCAGCAGCAGCACGATCCCGCCGGCGATGTTCGCCGCACCCGGTGTAAAGTGGAGCAATTTCATTAACAGCCCGCCAAAGAACACTAGGATCAAGGCGGTAGTGACACCCGTTTGCACCATACGTCGGGCTACCTTTTTCTGCATGTCGCCATCCATGTCCTTGGTAAGATCCATAAAAGGCACCAGGGCAATTTTTGGACCCATACCAATCAGCAGCAACATAAACAGGTCAAAGACTAGGTAAAAATCGATATCTCCAAGGTTCATAACAAAAATACCTCCGTATTATGTCTACACATAGTTTATAAATTGTTGCATAAAAATTTGGCGTGCAATAGCATCAATCATCCAGGGATAGACCATCCTTGATAGTATTTTCGTCTTGCTGCCGGTAGTTCAAAATCAGGATATAGGCGCTGATCAAAAACATATAGGCTGGAAAGTTCATCGTGACCCAATGGGAAAACCTGATGCTGACCAAGAGCACCATTGCCCGGGTATAGGAGACCAATGCCAGCCAATGCGGCAGTATCTGGGTGGGCATCCAAATCATGGCCAAGATGAACACGAACATCCATACGGTGTTGCTCCGATATGCGATCGCCCGGGTAATTGCATAAACACGGTTTTCGATCAAAGAGCCGGGGTCGAGGGCATAGATAACCGGGATATCACCGGCGATGGCGGTTGCCCGCGGTGTTCTGAGCGCTCGATTCGATAAGTATGGTCGTGATTCTAACATGGTATGAACTTACTTTGTCAGGCAATGAGGCTTGAAAAAGTGACCATTAATCACCGAATATGGGGAGATTAAATAAACCTCCCGCGGGTTACGAATAATGGGCTTGGGGATTTGATGTGGCAATTGTAAGTGATTGACCCACCTGAGTATTACACAACCCGCGGGAGGTTAGGGTTTGTGGAACCTCCCGCGGGATGCGAATTATGGGCTTGGGGAGT
>CBFDCK010000185.1:0-5112 GCA_965603285.1 uncultured bacterium | reverse complement strand
GTGCCCCCACGGAGATTCGAACTCCGGTCTTGACCTTGAAAGGGTCACGTCCTGGTCCCCTAGACGATGGGGGCTAAAGTGCTACAGTTGTTGGGCTGAACGATTGGGATTTTACCATTCAGGATCATGCATGGTCAAGGTTTTAACCCACCCTACCCGCTAAAATCCCTCTCACATTATCTGCAATTCCTAATTTGCTATTCCTAACCTGAAATTCTTAATTTCTTACTCTTCCGGAATGATGGTCACCTTGCGGCGCGGATCGCTTCCTATGCTCTCGGTAACTACTCCCGGATAATCTCGCAGCGCTATATGAACCAGCCGCCGCTCGTTGGCGGGCATCGGTTCCAACACCTGGCGGCGTCCAGATTGGACAGCCTGGTTTGCCATGCTGCGAGCGAGATGGCTCAGCTCCTGGGCACGGCGTTTGCGAAAACCTTCCACATCTACTATCAGGGGAGCAGACCGCCCGAGCTCTTTCCCGATGATCAGGTTGGCGATGTACTGCAGGGCGTTCAGGGTCTCTGCTTGGGATCCAATCAAAATGCTCAAATCTTCACCGCTAATATCGACTATCAGCGGGATCCGGCTGCGTTCATCTTCAGCCTCTCCAAAGCTAGCACTTACGCTGGCCTCCACACCCATCTTTTCCAGCAGCTCTTCTACGGTCGCACGCGCCACGTCAAGCACAACCTCTTCTTGAGGTTCTGCTTCACTCTCCGCTAGAGCCGCTGCGAAATCCTGTTCTGGTTTTTCTTCGATCTCTCCAGCTTCTGAAGCAGCATCGATTTCTGTCGCTTCGATAGCAGCCGCTTCACCTGAAACTGCTCTTTCCTCAGAGGCAGCCGTTTCAACTTCCACAGCATCAATTGCAGGGATTTCGGAAATCGGGGTCTCCACCTCTTCCTGGGAAGGCTGTTCCTTTTTCAAGGGGGTGTCTCTGATCGTCAACCGGATACGCGACTGGCGGACGCCCATTCCTAACAAACCCTTGCTCCCGATGTCCAGAACTTCCACATTTACAGCCTCTTCAGGCAGACCAAGTTCGTCAAGCCCCTGCGCAATGGCTTCTTCAATGCTGGGGGCGATAATCTCTATACTTGTTCTCTTCTCGTTCATTTTTACCTTTGCACTAACATTATTTATTAATCAGGATTTTTTGCCACACAGATTGATAAGATAAATTAAAAAAAATATCTCTGTGTTCTACGTGAACTCTGTGGCATTTTTTATCCGCTTCCGGCTTTCTTAAACGGGTTCAAGTTCTTCCAGTTAGCCTTACCCATGAGTGCATACTGCAAGATCGTGATAACGTTGCTGGTCACAAAATACAGCGCCAGACCGGCGGCGAACGTTAGCGCCAGATAGCCCATCAAGAGGGGCATATAAAGGTTCATCATCTGGGTCATTTGAGCACCCTGCTCACCCGGCTGTGAAGGGGGGGTGATCAGCCTGGATTGGAAGTATGTCGTTATCAGCACAATAATCGCTAGGACGGGAATCCCATAACCAAAGACATAAAGACGTTCCGGCTGGCTGAGGTCCATCCATAAGAACGTGCTGTCGATCGGCAGCAGTTTGGCGACATCAGAAAAGGGGTAGATGTTGTAAAAAAGAGCGGTCATCTGCATTGGTGTAACAGCCAGAGCCCGAATTATTGATTGGTAAAGACCGATGATGATTGGAAATTGGATCAGTGTCGGCAGACACGATCCTAATGGGTTGACGCCCATCTCCTTGTAGAGCTTCATCTGCTCCTGCTGCAGTTTCTGTTTATCGTTCTTATACTTTTTCTGCATAGCCAAATACTCTTTGGACTTCTGCATGTCCTGCATCTTCTGGGCGCCCTTCAACTGCTGGATGGTTAATGGATATGTCACCATACGAACCAGGATTGTGAACAAGATGATAGCGAGACCGAAATTACCCAGAATGCTGTATATCCACAGCAGGGTGTTCAGCATCGGGTTGATAATCAACATATCCCACATAGTTTTTTATTCCGTAAAATTTAGATGTATTATGTTGTAGTAGTCAGTCATTTTCTCTACTCAGCTGCGATCTCCGCGCTCTGCGTAGCAAATCTTTCACTTCTGGGGCACAAACGCCCATTTCTGGTTGCCATCATAATCCATAGCGATCAAAACCGGGTCGGAGTCAGCGGGCGCAACCAGTATCAGATCATCCGCTGCTACAGGACCCTGGAAAAGTTTGCCGTCTATTGTTTTGCTCCAGCGCAGGCTGCCGCCGTCCGAGTTCAGAGCCGTGAATACGCCGCTTTCCGAACCAAAATAAATTGTATCCTCCGTCAAGAGAGGTGTACCGGTGATACCTTGCTTCTTTTCAGAATCCAGCTTGTACGGCTGCCAAATATTGGATCCGCTTGTGGCGTCTATGGAATAAAACGTGCCGGTCATGTCGCCAAAATAGAGCATATCTTTATCCAGCGCGGGACCCGACCATATCCAGCCTTCGGTAGGTATACGCCATAATATCTCTCCGTTCTGGTTATTCAAAGCCACCATTTCTGAATTCAAGGTGCCTATATAAAGAGCGCTTTGTTCATTAAATGGCGGAGTGCCCGCCAGGGCGCCTCCCAGGTCTTCGGAAGTCCAGAGCAAGTCTCCGCTTTGAGCATCAAGGGCGTATATGACGTGATCCATAGAGGGTAGATAGAGCGTGTCGCCCTTGATCGACGGCGTCGCCCATTGTTCAAACTCAGTTTCAAACGTCCAAAGCAGTTCTCCATCGTAATCCAATACATAAAGATTGCTGTCCGAGGAAGGTGCGTATATCCTTTCACCATTTACCAGCGGACCGGCAATATATAGATCCTGTGAGCCGTCGAACGTCCAATTCTGCTGCCCATTTTCAGGATTCAGGCTGTAAAGCACCTTGTCATAACTGCCTACGATCAATTGACCATCTTCTGTCAAGGCAGGTGGGGCGAAGAACGTGATTTTATTGTCAGGTTCGACTGGGAATCGCCATTTCTGAGTGCCATTATCCAGGTTAACTGCATAAACGTGGGTCTTGTGAGCCAGGTATGCAGTACCACTCTCAACATCAACCATCAAGCCAGGCCAGCTTTGAGTAGCAACACCACCACCTGCGCATGCCGACAGGAGTGCGACCACAATAATGATAAATATTAGGTACAGGTAACGATTTCTATTCATATACGATAACTTCACTTTATATACAGGTATATTTACATCCATATGATGTTGGTCAATATTACATATAGCACATTAAGGCACCGGATCGATGCCGCCCGGATTGAACGGATTGCAGCGTAGGACTCGCCAGACCGCCATAAACCCGCCCTTGATAACGCCGTATTTGTAGATCGCCTGGTAACCGTAGTGCGAACAGCTCGGGTAGAACCGGCATGTATTCTGGGGTAAGGTGCGCGAAAATGTCGCCTGGTAAAGACGGATCAATCCCAGCAGTAAGAAGCGCGGTAGGTTAGTCAAGCGCAGTTCAAGGTCTTGCAAACGCGGTTCTTCAACGTGCTCGTGTTCTGCTTCAGTGGAGAAATGTTCCGAATGGTATTCAGATGTCATAGAATATTTATATCAGTTTGGCGCGCAGCAGTAATTCTTCGAGAGCGGTTTCCGTTTGCTGGAAGGTCCCATCTGCCATAGGTTTGCGAGCGATCAGGACGATATCCCATCCAGGTGCGACTTTTGGAAGCAGGTCTTGAACAACAGCCCTGATCATCCTCTTCGATCGATTGCGCTGTACAGCTTTGCCTACGGATTTCCCCGCAACAATCCCAACCCTTGTTCCACTTAGCTGGTTGGGAGAAGCAATCAACACGATAAGCGGGTGGGCATGTGACTTTCCGTAGCGCCGCACCCGCAAGAAGTCCCTAGATTTGGTCAGGCGGAAACTGCGCTTCACCCTGGTGTTTGGGATCCCTCTAATTTACTGTCTCGGCGGTTAACTCTTCCAGTTTATCCTCTTGACGTGATTGTTCATGCTCACCGCTAGTTGGCTGCGACCTCTTGCACGTCGTTTTTTGATAACTCTGCGACCTCCCTTGGTCGACATACGGGTCCGAAAGCCGTGTACACGCATACGACGTCTCTTTTTTGGTTGATATGTACGTTTTGGCATAATTCACTACTTCTTTCAAAATTGGTTAAATCTCCGATATGCTGACTTATGAACCTTGATTATTGCAGTAGACGAACGATGATTATACCTCAAAATTCTGGTTTTGATGGCAGTCTTTGCTTAATTGTGAGTCTGCTTTAATCCACAGCAAGGAGAAGGGCTCCATTATTACAGGAACCCTTCTGCTTTCCAGTTACAGAGTTGATCTGTAAATCAAGCGTTCTGGTGTGCCATCTTGGCAGATCGTACAGTGTTCCTCAATAACATGGCGATGGTCATCGGTCCCACACCTCCAGGGCTTGGGCTGAGCATTCCAGCGACTTCTTTGACCTCGTCAAAGTCGACATCGCCTACCAAACGATAACCTTTTTCTGTACTTGGATCATCTATCCGGTTGGTGCCGACGTCAATAACCACAGCACCAGGTTTGACCCAGTCCGCTTTGACCATTTCCGGTCGACCCACTGCAGCGAGAAGTATATCAGCCTGGCGGGTTATACCTGGTAGGTCTTGTGATCGAGAGTGGCAAATCGTAACCGTAGCATCTCGCTTGACCAAGAGGAGCGCCAAAGGCATGCCAACAATATTGGAACGACCCAGCACGACCGCATTCGCTCCCTCAATTTGAACATTCATTTCATCCAGCAAATAAAGACAACCATTTGGCGTGCAGGGTACAAACAACGATTCGCGACCTTTCTGCGCCAATCGCCCAATGTTGATGGGGTGAAAACCGTCTACATCCTTTTCAATATCGATGGCATTAAGCACTCGCTCATCATCCAATCCGGATGGCAATGGAAGTTGCACCAGAATTCCGTTCACCTTTGGATCGGCGTTCAGTTCCGCCACTAGATTTTCAACTTCTTGTTGTGTAGCTGTGGCGGGTAATGTGTATCCGAACGACTCAATTCCTGCTTTCGCGCATGCTTTCTGCTTCATGCGAACGTATACTTCTGAGGCCGGGTTTTCCCCCACCAGTACTGTTGC
>CBFDCK010000184.1:0-5149 GCA_965603285.1 uncultured bacterium | reverse complement strand
GTATTGATCACGGTGTGCGCTGTGTTGAAGACAAGAAATTAGTCGAACGACTGGCGGAAGAGCAGATCCCACTGACAGTGTGCCCGTTATCAAACGTTGAGCTGCACGTCTTTGACTCAATGGAACATCACCCCTTGAAGCGGATGCTTGATTTTGGGCTGTGCGCAACCGTCAACTCCGATGATCCGGCTTATTTCGGGGGTTACGTAACCGAGAACTTCCTGGCTGTGCAAAAAGCGTTGAATCTGGACCGCAACGATATCGTTCGTCTTGCAAAAAACTCTTTCCAGGCCTCTTTTCTCAACCATCAGGATAAACAGAAACTGCTGGTTGAATTGGATGATTATCTGGAACGGAGAGAACTGAAGCACTGACCCGAATTTAAGAATTTCTTTGGTTGTCAACCCCAGATCAATTACTATGATGCTGATATCTGGTTGTGTAAAACCCGTTCTGTTGAAATGTCAACTACAATCGCCAGGGTAATACCAAGAGCGTTAGCTATAAAATCAAGGCGGTCGAAAGTGTTAGCCATTACTCCGAATCCATTGGTGGCTTCAAATAGCTCAACAATCAAGAGAGCGGTAATGGCGATTATTACCCGGTTAAATCTTATTTTAGCAGATGAAAGCCTGACTATGAAGTAAACTGCAAATGAAACGCACAGATTACCAGCATAGTTGAGCACAAAATCGGGTAAGCAGCCCGAGAACCAGCTCTTCAGGATAAGCCCTGCAGTACCGAGCAGAACGAAAATGGTGTTGCGAATAGTGTATGACCGATTCAATTCGCGAATGACATTAACGTCTGGTAAATTCTGCCGAGTCCCTCGTTTACGTAATCCGCCGGTAGCCCGTAGCTGATGCGTAGATGGTGATCCAACCCAAAAAGATCGCCGGGAACGATGTAAGTGTCGTGCTCTTTGATCAGGCGCTGGACCAGCTCGATTGAATTGACCTCTTTATGGTAGCGCACGAAGGCGATCGCGGCTGCCTGGGGCGGGATCACTGAAAGTAGGTCGCTGTGCTCCTGGACCCAATTATCTAAGTTCTTATAACCGCTGCGGACGTACTGCCGCGTTCTGGCGATTATGCGAGGTAGGACTTTGGGGGAGAGGGCGTAGGCGGCAAGTTTGTTCCCCAACATCGAAGCGCTTATTGTGACGTAGTCCTGGCGTGCCCATATTTCATCCACCATATCCGCTGGCGCCACGACCCAGCCGATCCTCAAGCCTGGCAACCCATATGCCTTTGACATACTGCCAACCGCCAGCACACGATCGTAACGACCCCAAAAAGATGGCGTGACCTCCTCCTGGTGGTGCTCTGCTCCGGCGTACACCTCGTCTGACAGCAGCCATGCACCGACCCGCTCTGCCACTTTTACGACGGCGTTCATTTCATCGTCAGTCATAATATGTCCGGTCGGGTTGTTCGGATTGCAAACCGCGATCAGCTTTGTTTTATCGGACACTACATCTCCAACCTCGTCGATATCAACCGACCAGCCAAGCGCTTCTTTCAAGGAGAAGGTTTTAACATGCAACCCATAATTTATCCCGATGCCATAAATCTGCATGTAATTGGGCAGCATAACCACGATTTCGTCCCCGGGATCCAGGGCTGTGAGGATGGAAGTGAAATTAGCCTGCGCCGCACCGGTTGTGACGATCACGTTGTCGCGGGTTGCACCCGGGTACAGGGCGGCAATATTGTCGCGTAATTCGGGTATCCCATTCGCTTGAGCGTAGTTAAGTTCGCTGGTAAGAATCTGTTCGACAAACTCGTTATCCCCTTCGGAGAGATCGGTGATCGTCATGGGGTGCACGCCGCTCTCAGAAAGGTTGTATTTGACCTTGAATTCCCAAACTGACATATGGCGTTCAAGCATGAAGGGATAAAAATCTTTTTTCATAATAAATGCTCCTTTTCTACTTCAGATTTTACTTTGAGATTATCAGCCGATGCTCAAGCCGTATCCACGTTCAACGGCTCTCTGGTATGCCAGACGAGCAATTTGGGTATCCTGGACTCCTACACCGGTCAGATCGCAGACGGTGATTTGATCATCACTCCGGCGTCCGGGTACTTTGCCCGAAGTCAGTTCCCCTAGCTCAATGATCTCGTCTTGCGGTGAGACGAACCCCTGCTCGAGGGCGTGGTGCAGCTCGCCTAAACGGAAGACCTGGGATTTGCTGTCGCAGGCGATCAGATCAACCCGCTTGAAGACGTCCGCATGTAATTCCTGCTTGTGCTCCGCATCCGAGCCCATGCATGTGATGTGCAGCCCGGGATGCAGCCATTCAGCTTTCAAATATGGTTCACGCGCAGGAGTGGTCGTAACCACGATTTGACTTTGCCTGACGACGCTCTCTGCGTCCTGAGCTTTGACGACTTCCACGCCGAGCTCCTCCCTCATTTCGGCCGCGTATTGACCAACATCCTCCGGGATGATACCGTAGACCATTAATGATTGGAAATCGCGCACCAGCTTGAGGGCGCGCATCTGGTAGCGCGCTTGCGCTCCGGAGCCGATCACCCCGGCAGTTTTGATGTTTCCGCATGCCAGATATTTGGCTGCGATGGCGCCGGCTATGCCGGTGCGCACATCGGTCAGGTAGCCGTTATCCAGCAGGATCGCCTCGGGGTTTCCGGTTTTTGCGCTTACCACGACCATCATGCCGCTGCCGGTTGGCAATCCCAGCAGGCGGTTATCCAGGAAGCCAGCTGCAATTTTTATCGCAAAGTTATCGAGACCATGTATATAAGCCGTCTTCACGTCCACCTCGCCGTTATTTTCGGGAACATCGATGCGCAGAATGGGCGGCAAAGTTACTTCCCCCCGGGCTAACTTGGTGAACCCTTCAGCCACGATGTCGAGAGCATCCTCATCCACCTGCACGCATCTGCGGATGTCCTTTTCCATCAAAATTGTTACTTTCATTGGTATTTCCTCGTTTGTTGTTTGATTATAGTATGGTTTGCTGTTAAATACCGCCAGTAGTCAGTCACATTGAATAAGACATGCAGTGTTCTTTACTGCCCAGTGTTCTTCACTGCCCGTCATTGCGAGGCGTGGCATGAAGAGCATGCGGCATAAAAAAGAATGCTGAGCCGAAGCAATCTCAGATCTCATTCCCCTGGGCGACTCGTAGAAGCACCGCCAGATCAACGCCGCTGCCGCTTATTATGATAACCGTGTTTTTACCCACCTTTTTTACCTTTTTGTGCATCAAAGCCGCTATTCCAACTGCGCCGCCGCCTTCGACAACAAGGTGGTGTTTGTCCAGGGCAAAAACCATCGCGGAAGCAATTTCGCTTTCGGACACCAGAACCGTTTCGTCGACATATTTCTGGATCAGGTTGAAGGTATAGAGGTTCTGCTCCCCCAGCCCTCCAGCCAGGGCGTCGGCTAAGGTCGGCTGCTCCTGTACCTCAACAATGTGCCCCATTTTGAGGCTTTCCACCATCGCAGCGCCCTGATCCATAGTCACACCGACGGTGTGTATGGACGGTTTGATGGATTTGAGAGCCAGGGCAATCCCGCTGAGCAACCCGCCGCCTGAAAGCGGGGCGATAACAGTGTCGATCTCAGGCAGGTCATCCATCAATTCAAGCCCAATTGTGCCTTGCCCGGCAATAATATCGGCGTCGTCGAATGGGTGCACCATCGTCAACTGGCGCTCATCCTTAAGTTGAAGAGCGAATTCGTTGGCTTCGTCGTACGTTTTCCCAGCCACTACGATTTCGGCGCCTAATTCCCGGATCGCCTGGATTTTATTGTCCGGTACCGCTTCCGAGACGCAGATTACCGCTCGGACGCCAAATTCTTTGGCAACGTAGGCGACAGCTCTGCCGTGATTTCCGGATGAAACGGTGATCACACCGCGCTGGCGCTCATTTTCGCTCAGAATCGACAGTTTGTTGGTAGCACCGCGGATTTTGAAGGAACCAGTGACCTGCAGAGACTCCAGTTTTAAAAATACGTTTGTGCCCAGCGGTTCTGTCAGCCGCGGGGATGGGACCAAAGGCGTCCTGTAGATGATCGGGCGGATACGCTTTTTAGCAAGAAAAACTTCTTCCAGAACTGGTATTTTATGGTGCAAGATTATTCTTCCTCTTTAAGCTCGAATTATGTCCTCTGGGCTTCGAGTTCCAAACCTGGTATTTTTAGACGCTTCTCCAGGAAGTGCAGGATGCCGGTCAGGATAAAAGCTATGATCAGGTACATCACCGCCACTATGACATACGTCCCGATGGGATTGTAAGTCCTGGCGGCGATGGTCTTAGCCTGGGTCATCAAGTCCGGGACGGCGATCAGGAAAGCCACCGCGGAGGCTTTTAGGAGCGATATCGGCTCATTGGACCATGCTGGTATGACCAGGCGTAGGGCTTGGGGCAGGATGATATAGCTAATCGCTTTTAACCTGCTCATCCCAATTGAGCGAGCCGCCATCATCTGTCCGCCGCCGATCGCCTGGATGGCTCCCCGGAAATACTCCGCCTGGTAGGCGCCGCTGTTGAGTGCCATGACCAGGTATGCGGAGGTCATTCGGGAGAGGGTGATGCCAAGTTCGGGAAACCCGAAGTAGACCACGAAGAGCTGCACCAATATGGGAGTGCCGCGGAATAGTTCAATGTATCCCACGCATAAGCGCCGGATCCATTTGCCGCCATAAACCCTGCCTATGGCGGCAGGCATCCCGACAACAGCGCCAAGCACCAATCCCACCAGGGTCAGTTTAATGGTGATAATTACGCCATCGATAAAATATGGCAGGTACTTTGCCAGGATGTCCATCCAATCGCCCATCAGATTACCCTTGACCCTCTTCCTGGTCGTGCCCGTACAGTTCGGTGATCTTCCACAGGAATTCACGCGTCCGTTCGGTTTTGGGGTTGTAAAACAACTCGTTTGGTGGACCTTCTTCTACCACGACGCCGCCTTCGATGAAGACGATCCGGTCGGCTACCTGGCGGGCAAACCCAATTTCGTGGGTGACAACTAGCATTGTCATACCTTCTTCAGCCAGTATCCTCATCACTTCCAGCACCTCGCCGATCAGTTCGGGATCAAGCGCTGAGGTGGGTTCATCGAACAGGATCACACGCGGTTCCATTGACAGCGCTCTGGCAATGGCAACGCGCTG
>CBFDCK010000183.1:0-5155 GCA_965603285.1 uncultured bacterium | reverse complement strand
GAATCCTACTTCTACGGCTGCCGAGGAGCTCAAACCAGCGCCAATCGGTATGTCGGAAGTGTAGACAGCCCGTAATCCCCTGACATCCAAACCGGCTGCCTTCAGCGACCAGGCCACTCCCGCCGGGTAGTGCGCCCAAGCTGGAAGCGGATTACCGGTCAGGTCTTTTTTTTCCTCAAGTGAAGCCAGGCTGAATGAGACCCGCTCTTCCAGGTCGAGGGCGTACAGGTGAACCGTGTTATCCATGCTCCCAGCGGCGGCGATATTTACGGTACGGTCTATTGCAGCCGGTAGGACTGGACCGTCGTTATAATCCACGTGCTCGCCAATTAGATTGACTCGACCGGGGGCGCGGGAGATATGGGTTGGTGGGCAGTCGAAATTATGTTTAAATTGCGCAGATATATCCATAAGGTAAAAGAGGCATAGTGCTGCAGCAGAATTAGATGGTGGTTATTATAACCAGTAAATAAGCGGGTTCAGTACCCCAATTTTACACCTTACTTGGACAACAACACCAGCAGGTTCCCGGCTACAACAAACCCCAACAGGAACCATATCCAACCCGCAGCGTCGTGCTGGGCTGCCATATACATCGGAATGGGGGGCAGCACCATCAAGGCGAATGCCAGCAGGTGGACTTTGAATTTATGATCGGACATCCAATTTAATCCTCTTGTCATTGTTCCACCTTTTTTTATGCGCAAATTCAGGCTAATCGTGCAGATCAGCGGCTTTATCTCTATGCCGGTTTATGTGTTTGGTTGTAAAAAAAGGCTCCCGGAAAGTCTGGCGGAGCCTGCTTCTGTTTTGCACTCCAGCTTTCAATAGTAATCCGGTACACAGCAGTTCCCGATACCTGTTTTAAATCCAGGGTCGGGTAATGATTGCCTGGAAAGTGGTCCGGAAAATATTTATCCAGGAGCAGTTGCAAGCCGTAGATTATGTCATCCGGGTCGGATAGGATTTGAGCGCGCCCAAAGACGACCACGCTGGCGTATTCAACGCTGAACTCACAGGCTTGTTCCGCAGGCAGCAGACGTCCCATCTCACTTACTGTAAAGCAAACACGGTCATTGGCTCGAATATTGCTTGGAGTGCGTCCTTGCGAAGCACCATGCAGGTAGATGGCATTGGTGACTTCATCATAGACGAAAAGCTTTGAATTTAGGAAAGGCTGATCACCAACAGTGGTCCCCAATACACCGTACGGAGAGTGAGAGAGAAAGCCCTTTATCCATGCTTCATCTGTAGCTTCCCGGTCTTTGCGACGGACTTTGTTCATAGGTTGTTTATCAATATTGGTTTTCATAGAATTAGTAAATAGCCTTTACTTATTATCCAAAGCGCTAAAAGTGTCATAACACTGACGAAAGCCAGCAGGATTACCACGTAGACCACCAACTTACGCATGATGTCGCCTTCACGACCAGCCATACCGGCGGTGCTGGAACCGACCACAACCTTGGTGGGCGCCATGATCGATGCCAGGGCGGCGCCAGCTGTTTGGGCAGCCAGGATTATGGCCAGTGAATAACCGAGGAGTTCGGCGGTGCGCATTTGCAGCGCCCCAAATACCACGTTCGAGTTGGTGTTGCTGCCGGTCATAAAAGCGCCCAGCGCACCGATCCATGGCGCTGCCAGGGGATAAAGAGCGCCGACACCATCTGCCAGACCACGCGCAAGTGTATCGGTCATTCCGGTGTGCTGCATGATCACTGCCATAGCGACCATCGAAGCAATGCTCACGCTGGAGGACATTACCCGGCGTACTGTCCCGTCCAGGATGCGCCCCACAGCTCCAGGTTGGTACAAACCGTACAGCCAGTAAACAAGAAACGCCAGTAGCGATGAATAGAACAGGAGCATGCTGGTATGCCGGAAGATGTTGATACTGCGACCCATACCTGCCGGGGTTGTGTATCCCTGAGATGTGCTTATCTCGGGAAAGTAGACCTGTAGTTCCACTCCACCCAACCAGGCTTTTAACGCCGGGATGAGCTGCACGCCTAAGGTGATCAAGATCAGGATGGCGTAGCCTGAGAGCGCAATAAGCAGGGCGCGTACGTTGAGTTCTCCTTGATCCTTGGGATTCTTACCGGAGAAGTAAGCGAGTGGAATGGCGACCAGCATTCCTGCTAATGCGCCAATAAAGGAACCAATGTACCAGGGTCCGGATGTGACCACGAGAAACATGACGCCGCCCATTACTGTGCCCAGGATAAGGACAGGTATGAATAGACGGCGCACTGCCTGCCAGCCTCCGGCTGCGTGGGCGACCATCATCCCGACCGGAACAGCTGCAATACCCAGGAAGAGTGCTGCGGGATACGCCAGTATCTGCGCGGGAACGCCGGTTACAGCAAGCAAGGCGTTGAAGGAGGAACCCAGCGATCCAAAGGTAACAGCCCAACCATGACCGAGAGATGGGATGACGACTGCGGAAAGAGGTGAAAAACCCAATCCCAAAAGGATGGGAGCGATCACAGCCACCGGAACGCCGAATCCGCCCACACCCTGCAAGAAGGAGGCGAACACCCAGCCGATGATAAGAGCCTGCATTCCCCTATCGGGAGTCAGGTGGGGGAGTGCCTGACTTATTGTAGCGATAGCGCCGGCTTCATCAACAACACGGTATAGCAGGAAAGCAGCCCAAATGATCAGCAGGACGTCAACAGTCAGCAGGAGGGCTTTGGCATGCGCATAGGCGAGAAGTTCTGCGCCAGCACCGAAAAACAGGATTGCGATCATCAAGGCGCTCAAATAGCCCGCGCCTCCCGCCCGTGCGGCTCCCCAGCGCAGCCCGACCATGAGAATGAGGATGATCAGAACGGGAGTGAGGGCGAACAGGAAGGTCATAGTGAGATTCAATGACAAATACACGCTTATTAATTTTCAGTGGTCAAGGGTTAAGGGGCAGGAGATGCGATTTTTCCCTATCCCTTATTCCCTAATCCTTGTTCTTTATTCCTGATTATTGAGTAAATGTATATCAGGAGGACCCCTAGAGCCAGACCGGGAATCAAAATAAGACCCGCTTCCGGCCCGAATTCTCCACCAGTGAAGATCTGCGGACCCTGGACGGTCTGTTCGACCAGGCGATAGATTTCTAAACCGCTCACCTGGAAGCCAAAAACTGTGCCCTCGAAAAAATTCCAGCCGATATGCAGACCGATTGGCAGCCAGAGCTGCCAGGTGCGCAGGTAGCCGAATGCCAGGAAGAAGCCTGCCGCGATTAATCCCAACACAGCCATAACTGAGACGTTGGGATTGCCGAGGTGCATAAGGGCGAAGATGAGCGAAGAAAGGATGACTCCCCAGGGCAGGTTGATCCCAGAGGCGAAGTTCTGCAAGTGGTAGCCGCGGCTGAGAAGTTCTTCCTCCCAACCTACCAATATGAAGACCAGCAGCATTTCAAGCGTGCCAATTAGGACAGCATCCATGCTTTGGTTTTGCCAGGCGAAGCCCTCGAAGGAAAGCCAACCGAACGCCCATTCAAGCGCATAGATAAAAGCCATCATCGCAGCTGCAATACCAATCCCGACCAACAGGTCCCACAATGCGCGCAGGTCGGTCTTCAGCCCCAGGCTCAGGATAGAGCGACGGTCTAAAAACTTGCGAGCCAAGAATACGGAAATCGTAACCGAGAACAACGAAGCGATAACGGAGAGGAAGAGTTGGTTTGAAAACAAACGCCCAGAAATGAAACCAAATAATATTACGAGTCCAAACATCAGGACCAGCCAGAGCAGGGTCTGGATGAGCAGTCGCCAGCCCGCTCGCAGTCGGTGTTCCTCAGGGGAAATAATAATGCGGGCAAGGATAGGGCGTTTACGAGGGTGTGAAGGAGAGTCGTTTTGCATTAGAGTTAGGTTTAAGGGTCCAGAGAATTGGGGGATAGGGGATAAGGGTTAGGGGGGTGAATTCCCTATCCCCTAGCCCCTGTTCCTTAATTTATATATATATCCCGGTTGGGTCGAGTTCCTCGCGCAGGATGCGGAGCTCCTCTTCGCTGGGCGGGGTTGTAATGCGCACATCAAGTGCGACTTGGAGATCCCATCCAGTATTACTTTTCGCTTCTGCGACGGTTTTTCCTGGATGCAAGGATGTTAGAACGAGCTCGCCGTTCTCATCCGGTTCCATAATGCACAGGTCGGTGACCACGGCTTGAGGACCGCCGCCTCGCAGTCCTGCAGCCTGTCGTTCGGCGCGACTGTTCAAGAAGCCGGCAGATGTACGGAAGTCGACTTTTTCAGGAAAGCGTCTTTTTTGGTGGGGCGTGATGATGTAGCAGCGGTTCGCCCAGGCAGCGATTTCTTTAGATCCGCCCGAACCCGGCAGACGCACTTTTGGGTGTTGGTATTCACCGATGACTGTGGCGTTGATATTCCCGTAGCGGTCGATCTGCGCTCCGCCCATAAAACCCACGTCGACGTTGCCGCGCTGCAGGTACAGGGAAAAAATATCGTACATACTGCAAACAGCGGTCGCCCCGCTAACCAGAGTTGGGTCACCGATCGAGAGAGGCAGGCGAGCGGGCTGCGCGCCGATCACACCTGCTTCGTAGATCATCAGCAGCGAGGGGGCGTGTGTGCGACGGGCAAGATTGCAGGCTAGATTAGGAAGACCCACGCCCACGAAAACCACGTCGCCATCGCGCAGCAGCCGAGATGCATTTATTGTGAGTAGTTCAGCAGATGAAAATTCTGTCACTGGACACCTCATGTGGGGGATAAGGGAGTAAGGGAATGGGGTAGGGGGGTTCTTGTGAGGCCTGTATTGGATTCATAAAGTTGAACACTTTTTGAGCCATTCTTAGGGGTTTGGCTTTGCTAGGTGAGTTGGAGATCATCTTATCATATCCTGCTTTACCATCCAGTGGCGTATTTGAATTATCGGTTATTTCTGGACGAACCGAATCGATGTAAAAAGCATGTTTGCCTGGTCTTGCTCAGAGCTGGCGGTTGTTCCAGAGGCTGCTGTTGTGCTAAACACAAATTGCAAAGTGTTGAAATCCTTTTTGACGTTCTTCTTCGGGATTTCAAGGGTCCAGGTGTGGCGTTCGCAAGAATCGATGTTCACCTGTCCAAATGATCGGTTGTTCCACAAGATTGCCATCCTATCGGCGTTGGGATGCCTATTAGAGCAGGCAGGG
>CBFDCK010000182.1:0-5209 GCA_965603285.1 uncultured bacterium | reverse complement strand
TCGGCAGCGCATAAACAAAACCGATGATGAACACCTGAAAGCCCCTCACCAGGTAACCGCCGAAATCGTTCCAATCAGCTAAGGGTTCCGGGTCTCGCCGGATAACACGTTTAGTGATCTCCAGCGACCAGCCGGCGATCCAAAGCTGACCAAGCAGGGGGATGAGCAAGAGCAGCGCGCCGATACCGAGCTTCTTCAGCCATTCTCGATCATCAAATTGATATAAAAAAGCCTTGCCGAATTCCATAACAACCTCCTCACGAACAATAAATTGGATTATTGATTAATGATAAATTAATCTTGCATAATTTTACCAAACAATCTCAAAAAGTGTAATAGGAAGCGCTGAAATGGGAATGTAACCACTAAAGCTTAGAGCAATCTTGCCAACACCTTATCGGTATTGATACTTGAAAATACAGCTCCCCACAATACCCCAGGGATTCCGAATGCCTATCAACGCCTGGAAATATGTTCGTTTATTCATGATGACACCCTGGTGGATTTTATCCATTGACGGTTCACCGGGTTGAGAAGGTTTTTGAGAACACTCAGTAAACACCCAGCGATGGTTGCGGTCAGCAATCAATTGGGTGTAATGAGGTGTTAAGTCACACGGCGAATACTGGTAAACGGGATCCCACTCTCTGACGTACTGCATTGTGACGTTGTAAACATCCTCGTAGATCGTGTATTCTATAACCGTCGGGTTATTGCGGTCTCCTTCCGGGATCGTTAAATTATATAAAATTTCGTGCTCATAATCGGTCTCTAAATTATCGAGCCGGATGAAGAGCTCAACCCCTGATTTGTTTATGATAGTGAGACGAACCAATTTCTTATTTACTGGTTTCGAACCCATGAGAAACAAAGCCAGAATCACGGCGATCAATGCTGCTCTTTTCATATTCCAGTTCTCCAATGTTTACGTCGTCACTACCATCTAGCGATCAGAATTCATAAGTCTCTAAAGTTCATCGTTCTGTAGGGTCAGCAGGTTGGCATAAGCTTAGCAAGCATTAACGACCAACCCACCAGATATTAAATTTTACCATCCAATTACGAAGATATACATATAACATCTGGGGAATATTAGATATTAATTTTTATTGGGAAATCATTAACCCACCGTCCACAGCAAAATCAAACCCAGAATAATTTTGAACTGCCCCGCCGCTTATTCCGACCGCAGTGCTTCGACAGGTTCAAGTGAAGCCGCCCGGTTGGCAGGATACAACCCGAAGAACAACCCGATTGCGGCTGAGAATAGGGTCGCTAGCAGCACCACTTCAACCGTGATGACTGCATCAATGGATATCAACCTACCGACCAGAATTGCAATCCCAAAACCCAACATGATGCCGATTAAACCACCACCCAAACTGAGTAACGAAGATTCAACCAGAAATTGGCTCAAAACATCCCTCTTGCGGGCACCCATGGCCTTTCGCAGCCCTATTTCCTTAGTGCGTTCGGTAACAGTGACCAGCATGATGTTCATGATACCGATACCACCAACCAGCAGGGAGACTCCGGCAATAGCACCCAGGAATAACGTCAGCGTATTGGTTATGGTTTCAGCCATATCCACAATACTCTGCGTGGAGGTGATCTCAAAATCGTCTTCTCCAAGGGTGCTGCGGTGGCGTGAACGCAAGATTTGAGCGACTTCTTCTTCTGCTGCCGGAACACCTTCGGCATTGTTTGCCTGAATGTAAATCAAATCGACCTCATCCGAGGAGGCGCGCTTCAACAAACGCAGCTGGGCAGTGGTCAAGGGAACCAGCACCTGATTATCACCAGAGCTCCCAAACCCAGCAGCCCCCTGTTCTTCCAATACGCCGCTAACCGTAAACACCTGACCATTAAGGCGCACTTTTTCGCCAATTAAATCCGTCGTACGGTTGAAAAGTTCTTCAGCTACATCCGTACCCAACAGCACTACAGAGGCATAGTTTTCTAATTGATCGTCTGTAATGGGTAACCCTTGCGCCACATCCGCACTCTGCACCAGATGATACTCGGGAGTGATGGCAACCAGGCTGGTACTCGTACTCTCACCTGGAATGGAGACTTCCACATTGCCCTGTAAAACCGGCGCAACGTTCTTCACTGAGAGCACTAAACTGGGGGCTGCGATGACCTGCGCATCTCTGATCGTAAGCGCTTCCGGGTTATCGGCCTCACCTCCCGAACTTACAAACAGGACATTGGTGCCTATGCTTTCAATTTCCCCGGTAATGCTGGCTTGCGTGCCCTCCCCGAGACCCATTAAAGCGATTACCGCTCCCACGCCGATCACGATGCCCAACATTGTCAGACTGGAGCGAGTTTTGTTTGCCGATAAACTTCCAATTGCTTCCAAAAAAGACTGCCAGAGACTCATAGGTTATTCTCCATTACTACACGTCCATCGCGGATGTTCACCACTCGCCCGGTATGTGCAGCGATCTCAGGATCATGGGTAACTACGATCAGGGTTGTGCCTTGATCATGGTTTAAACAGAGCAGCAATTCCATGATCTCATCACCGGACTTCGTATCAAGGTTTCCAGTAGGTTCATCAGCCATCAAGATTGAAGGTTCATTGACGATTGCTCTGGCAATGGCGACGCGCTGCTGCTCACCTCCGGAAAGTTCGTTAGGACGGTGATTCATACGATCCCCGAGTCCCACAACTTCCAAGGCACTCTTCGCCATCCCGCGGCGGCTTCTGCCATTCGTGGAGCTGTAGCGCAAGGGCAGCTCAACATTGGCAAGGGCGCTCGAACGTAGCAGCAGGTTGAAACCTTGAAAAACGAAGCCCACCTTGCGGTTGCGGATATCGGCTAACTGGTCTTCAACCATTCCTGCCACCCTCTCACCGTCCAGGTAATACTCACCAGAGGTCGGGCTATCGAGACAGCCCAGCATGTTCATCAGGGTGGACTTTCCAGAGCCGGAAGGACCCATTATGGCGACTATTTCACCAGGCTCGATTAGCATTGAGAGACCCCGCAGGGCATGCACTTCTACATCACCCATCTGATAGACCTTTGTCAGGTCCCTTGCGTCAACAACCCACTCGCTCATTCCTGACCTCCAACCCCGGGCGGCGTACCACCCTCTCTAAGACCTCTGCCGAAGGGCAGCCCTATCTCGGGAGCTTCTTCCATCGCCGTTGGGTTCAGCACGACTGTGTCACCGGTTTTGAGATCGCCCGACAGGACTTCGCTGTGAGTTTCAGAAGACAACCCCAGGGTAACTTCAACCGGCACCATCTCCCCGCCGGGTTTCATGATGAAAACTACCTGTACACCGTCTTCAAAACGAATTGCCTGGTTGGGAATAAGTAAGGCTTGATCCTGCTGGGCGACCACGATTTCAACCTCCGAGGTCATCCCGGGTCGTACGTCTTCATCAGTATCTTCCAGCTCTACGACCACAGTGTATTCGACCACACCCTGGACGTTCGAACCGATCAGAGCGACTTCAGCTACGGTACCGTGATAACCTTTATCGCGGATAGCATCAAATGTTATTGTCACCGTCTGTCCCACCTCAATCTGGTTGATATCCACTTCAGAGACTTCCAGATCCACATACAATTTCGACAGATCATCCACCCGGAAAGCTTTCGTATTAGTTGAGACTTGATCTCCGGGTTGAGGGTACGCCTCGGTAATTGTGCCCCATAATGGGGTCTCAATCCAGGCCTGGGAGAGGTTAGCCTCCACCGCTGCAATGCGCGCTTGGGAAGCAGCGATATCGTCAGGGTCTGGACCGTCTTTCCAGGTTTCGTAATCCTCTCTGGCTTCATTAAGGTTTGCACCCGCTACCGCCAATTCATACTCGTAATCCAGCCGTTTAACGGCCGAATCGTACTCACTTTGGGCATCATTCAAATCATCCAGGAGATTTTTACGGGTATTATTGCCCGACGACAAGTGTTTGTACGGTTCAAAAGCCTCCCGAGCCTGGTTGAGTTGCTCTTCCATGAGGTCCAACGCTTCCATGGTTTCCAGGTCGACCTGGTTAGATGGCACAGTATAGTTATCCAGTTGATACTGGGCGTTACGCACCTCGTTTGCAAAGGTGGAGATGGACTTCATGGCTTCGTTCTTGGCTTTTTCGGCGTCGGTATACATATCGTCAAGCGCTTTTTGAGCATCTGTCAGCTCAGCCTGAGCCAGGATGATGTTCTGCGGCAAAGACAACTGCTCCAATGTAGCCAGGATATCTCCATCCTTAACGTTTTGTCCGATTTCCACATTTACAGCTTCAACGGTACCGCTGGTCTCCCAATTCAGGGTGGCAGACTGCCCGGAATGCACCTTACCAGTAGCGCTGATTGTTGAAACCAGGGTGCCCTGCTCGATGATATCCGTTTCAAGGTTGGAAATGGAATCCCGGGCCGCCTGTGCATCTGTGTAGCTGCTGTAAAGGTAATAGCCACCCGCGATTATGGCTACTCCTGCAACGATGAGAATAATTTTTATGCTTTTTTTCATGATTACATTTACTCCTAAGTAAATCGTTTTCTATTCCCAGGTGTGGGAGGCCAGGCGGCTCAACTTCGTTGAGCTTGGCATATTTGCTCGTTGGCATACTCAGTATGCTTGGCAAAATGCATTCTCACTCCAATAGGGCGGAATGCTTCGCAATAACAAGTGGAGGCGGATGAACCCGCCTCCACTTGTTATTTTTTCCCATTACTGGTTGGTTTCGAAGAACGGTGAGCGGTTGGGTCGCCGCATATTCCAGGGACTTATGCCCAGGTCTTGCATAATCTCCCACGGAGCTTCACCGGCTTGCAGACGTGCTTTCAATTCGTCCAGATTGAGTCCAAGGATCTCTGTAAACATTTCTCCGCCGCCGGGGAACATCTCGAACAGGTCAACGCCCTGTGCTTCAGCGATTTCAAACATTCTTTCGCCAGCTTGTAGGCGTTCGCCAAGTTCCTCTGGCGTCAAGCCAAGTTTCTCTGCAAGCATCTCACCCTTAGCAGGGTGCATTTCAGCAAAGTCCACACCCTGACCGGCAGCAATCTGAAAGATGGTCTCGCCAGCATCCAGACGGCTTTGAAGATCTTCAGCCGTCATACCAAGCTTATCAGCCAGCTTATCGGCCAGCTTTTCACCACCAGCAGGGAACGACTCCCAAAGATCAACGTCTTGGTCAACCGCGATCTGGTGTATGGTTTCACCAGCTTCCAGGCGGTCGCACAGAT
>CBFDCK010000181.1:0-5260 GCA_965603285.1 uncultured bacterium | reverse complement strand
CCAGACTTTGAGCGGCGAAAGCTTCGTTCAGCTCGATCAATTCGATGTCATCTAATGACATCCCAGCCAGCTTGAGCACCTTCGGCACAGCCACGACAGGTCCAATACCCATGATCTCAGGTGGCACACCACCCACCGCATAATTGACGAAACGCACCAGCGGTTTGAAACCCAACGCATCGGCTTTTGCGCGCGACATCACGATCACCGCCGCTGCCCCATCAGACATCTGGGATGAGTTGCCCGCCGTGACGGTGCCTCCTTCCTTGAAAGCTGGTCGCAGTTTCGCCAGGGCTTCCAAGCTGGTATTCCGGCGCGGTCCTTCGTCACGCTTGAAGGTGAATTTCCTGGCCGGTTTACCGTTTGATCCCGGCTCTAATACCTCAACCTCCAACGGCACTATTTGGGAATCAAACAGACCTGTATCGACCGCTTTCGACGCCCGTTGGTTACTCCTCAGGGAGAAAGCATCCTGGTCTTCACGACTGACAGCATACTTTTCAGCCACATTCTCTGCAGTCAACCCCATGTTGGTGAAAGCTTCCGGCATCTGGTCAGCCATATAAGGCATGGGAGAAAACTTGAATCCCACCATGGGCACCATGGACATCGATTCTGTTCCGCCCGCAATCACAACTTCGGCGTGACCAGTCATGATGGCAAAGGCGCCATGGACAATGCTCTGCACGCCCGAAGCGCAGAAGCGGTTGATCGTCTCAGCCGGCACCGAATCAGGTAATCCTGCCCGCAGCGCGACCAGCCGAGTCATGTTCATGCCCTGTTCGCCTTCCGGGAAGGCACAACCGAAGATCACGTCATCAACCTCCGCCGGGTCCAGACCTTCAGCGCGTTTTAGCAATTCCTGGATCACTACGGCAGCCATTTCATCTGGTCTAATGGTTGCCAGGCTGCCGCGCCTGGCTTTACCAACCGGGGTCCTTATAGCATCAACTATTACAGCTTCTCGAGATGGATCAAGATTTTTCATTATTACATCTCCTGTTTTGTACACGGATGAACACAGATTTTTTGGATTTTTAAATGTTTGCGATTACTATCGTCTACATTCATTTATTTACACCCGCAACCATGACATCGACCCTTTTTGATCATTATCAAAAACTTTACGAACATGTTGAGGTTTTGGACCAAAATTCAGTAATAAGCCAACCTCGATTTGTGTCGATTTCAGATAACTCAACAACTGAGCTGTATGTTCATCTAAAATTTTGCGAGCAGCTTTTAACTCGATGATAACCAGGTTGTTCACCAGGATATCCGCATAATATTCGCCTACAATCTCTATTTCATAATAAACTTGGATTGGTTTTTGTTGCTCAACTGATAAACCACAACGTTCTAATTCCAAGGCTAAAGCATTTTCATAAACCTTCTCCGAAAAGCCATACCCCAAGCTGTTATAAACATTGAAAAATGCTCCAAGAATCCGACCGGTCAATGTGCTGTGCTTACCTTCAAACGACATCTATGTACACTCTATTTTTGGATTATCGGATTAATTTTTTTAGTAGGTTTAGTCTTATCCGTGTTCATCCTGATAATCCGTGTCCGATTAATTTCTCAGTACTTTGCCGGTTTGGAGCAGGTTCCACATGCGCTGCTGAGTTTTTTCTTCACCACACAGTGAGAGGAATGCTTCACGCTCCAGGTCGAGAATATACTGCTCATCCACCCAGGTAGGTTGGCTGATGTTGCCTCCAGTTAGCACGTGAGCCAGCTTGCCCGCGATAACCAGCTCATGCTCTGTGATGTAACCACCCTGCTGCATCATATACACACCGACCTTCATTGCCGAGAGTGCATCACGCCCAACGGCGTAAATCTTTTCGGGCAGCGGCGGTTTATAGCCATTAGACACCATGTGGAGCACTTCATTTTTGGCTTCTGTGAGAAGCAGATCGCGGTTCATAACCACCCGGTCGCAGGGGCTGAGAATTGCGAGGTCGCGCGCTTCTTCTGCGCTGGTAGCTACTTTCGCCAGACCTATCTGTTGAAATAGGCGCTGCAGGAATGGTAAAGGCTGCACATCATCCGTGCGCATGGGGGGGTTCAAGATGCGGCGCAGCATCTCCTTGGTCCCGCTGCCCGCCGGGATGACACCGGCACCAATTTCGACCAACCCGGTATACAGCTCAGCAGAGGCAACAACCCGACTGGCGCTCATGATCAACTCCGCCCCGCCCCCTAATGCCAATCCTAACGGTGCCACCACAACAGGTTTGGGGAAATAACGAATCTGCATCAAAATATCCTGCATGTTCTTCACAACCCCGTCGAGCTGTTCCCAATCCTTGTTTTGAGCCGCCATTACGACCAGGAAGAGATTCGCCCCCGCGCTGAAATTGTCGGCTTCATTCCCAATCACAAGACCATCAAAATCATGCCCGGTCCTATCGAGCCCTTCCTGGAGCATGTTGAAGATATCCACATCCAGAGTGTTCATCTTGGTATGGAACTCAACGCACGCCACGCCATCCCCAATGTCGATCAAAGATGCACCCGGATTCTTTTTGATAACCTTCCCGGCATCTTTTTGTTCTTTCAACACGACCAATGAAGCAGGTCGTTCGATCAGCTCGTAATCACCTTTAGACGGTTTGTATACGCCAACCTGGATCTCGTTTTCGTATTGGTAAAAGGTCTCTTTTCCGGACGAGAGCATTTTTTCAACCCAGGGCGCGGGGGGAAATCCATCTTCTTTCATTGCCCGGGCGATACCCGCCACGCCGAGCATATCCCAGGTCTCAAAGGGTCCGGCTTGACGCCCAAACCCCCAACGCATGGCGTCATCGATGGGCTTGGGTGTATCAGCAATCTCCGGGATGCGTTCGGTGGCATACGCCAGGCTCTGAAAAGTGAGCACCCGAACCAACTGACCGGCACGATCTTCGGCTGAGATAAGTGTTTTTAGACGTTCACCCAGATCCTGCTCATCCTTAACTTTGCCGATCGATTCGAAGCGCGGCTTGGATGGCTCGTCGTATTCCATTGTTTGCAGGTTGAGGGACCAAAATTCCTTCTTGCCGTCCTCCGTACGCACCTGTTTGTAGAATCCCTGCTTAGTTTTATTCCCCAGCCAACCATTTTCCACCATCGTATCTATGAGGTTTTGAACAAGTTCGGATTTCATGTATCGGGTGGCGAGTTCGTCGTGCGGGATCGCAGGTACCAGGTTCCTTCCTACGTGCTGCCAAACATCCAGCCCAATCAAGTCAAACAGTCGAAACGTGGCCGTCTTCGGATTACCGATTGGAGGACCTGTAATCGCATCCACCTCCGGTACGGAGTATTCATTTCTAATAATGTAATCGATCGCAAAAGCGGCGCTGCCCGCAAACAAGCGGTTGGCAATAAAATTAGGCGTATCTTTTGCAGGTACGATGCCTTTGCCCAGGCGCGCCTCACCAAACTCACTGATGAACTCCATCACTTCCGGGAGCGTATCAGGCGTGGGTATGGTCTCCAGCAATTTTAAGTAGCGGGGCGGATTGAAGAAGTGCGTTCCCAGGAAGTGCTGGCGAAAGCTTTCTGAGAACCCCTCGGCTATGGAAGCTACCGGGATGCCCGATGTGTTGGTCGACACAATAGAAAACGGACTGCGCACTTCATCAATCCGTTCCATCAATTGGCGCTTGATCCCCAGATTCTCGATAATCACTTCGATCACCCAATCAGCTTCAGCGATAACCGCGAAATCGTCTTCCAGGTTTCCGACTGAGACCAATGAGGCAAAATCTTTGCTGAAGAAACTTGCCGGTCGTGATTTCAACGTGCGGTCTAATCCCTCCTGAACGATGCGGTTTCTCACGACCGGGTCATCGAGCGTAAGACCAGCCTGGTCTTCTTTGGGTGTCAGTTCCCTCGGCACAATGTCCAGCAACGTCACTTCCACACCAGCATTTGCCAGATGAGCCGCGATAGCACCGCCCATGGTTCCAGCGCCGATGACGACAGCCTTGTTTATTTTATATTTCATGACGCCTCCTAATACTCAAGTCTAATCTAACAGGATAATCCTTCAATTGGTCAATAGTGACAACCCGGCGAAGAACCATACACTGGAATTTTGCTTCTACCAGGTTGTGCGGGACAATGTTTATCGCAATTCACGTCCTCTGTAGCCGAGGATTTGACGAGCAACAATCAATCTGTTTATCTGCCCTGTGCCCTCATAGATATCGGAGATCTTGGCATCACGGAACCACTTCTCCAGCAGATGCTCGCGGCTGTAACCCAAAGGACCCAATAATTCAACTGCCCGCTGGGTGATCTTATTGACAACATCGCCGGCACGTACTTTGGACATGGATGCTTCCTTCGAATTAGGAAAGCGGTTATCCGCCATCCATACTGCTTTAATGACCAGCAACCAGGCAGAGCGCAGCAAAACCTCCATATCAATCACTTCGCGTTCAATGTTGGTCATTTTCTGCCTTGGTAAACCATATCTAATTTCCACACCCTGTTCAGACAGGGTCTCCTTTACGAACTCTAATGCCGCCCGCGCCACCCCGATCGCCGTTGCAGCCACCAGCGGTCTGGTGGCATCGAAAGTTGCCATCGCCTTCTTAAAACCTTTGGATGTTGGTCTTTTTACAATCTCTGCGCTGCCGAGTAAATTATCAAATGGAACCCGCGCGTCTTGCAAAACAATCGAAGCAGTATCACTGGCACGGATACCCATCTTATCCTCAAGTTTCGTGACTCGAACACCAGGCGTGCCGGCTTCCACCACAAAACCCCGCATACCTGCCCTACCGGCGGTGGGATCGATCGTCGCCCAAACAACCACAATTCCATCACTCTCTAACAGAGACATGTGCCCGCCCGTGACAAATATTTTTTCACCGTTCAAGACCCATTCATTCGTCTCTTCATCTAAAACGGCGCTGGTGCGAATAGCAGATGTATCCGAACCAGCCTGAGGTTCGGTCATTGCCATGGCACCAAAGGTCGGTTTCTCAGTATTGAACCGCGCCAGAAATTTCTTTTTCTGTTCGGGTGTACCGGCAGCTTGAACGGCTGCTGCGCCGAGACCGCCACCGGGCGTAACCAGATACATACCAACATCACCCCAGGAGAGCATTTCCAACATGAAAGTCAGCGATTGGTACCCAATGGGTGGTCTTTTTTTACCTTCTTTTTCCTTTTTCGTTTTGCCCTCAGCAGGGGCCAATGATCCTGCGCCGGTTTGGCGCATTGCCATGTGCATGAAGTTGATGTAATCCCAGGGGATTTC
>CBFDCK010000180.1:0-5286 GCA_965603285.1 uncultured bacterium | reverse complement strand
CAACGCTTCCAGAGCAACCCGATGCGAAATCGCCGGCGGGTGCAGACATTCGTTTTATCATGGATGGCGAAACGGGCAACATGATCCACAGTACTGTCCCACCGCATCAAATAAATAAAGCGACTGTTCACGCAACCGTCAGCGAATTCTGATACGTGTTGGAAGGGCACGGTGAGATTTAGAGAGACAATGGCTTGGAGAGCTGCGTCACTATTCTCGTTCCAGGCACCTCGATCGACATTCCGGTAGGAACAGTTTTTCAGTACCGAAACGTATCAGACTTAGAATTGAAGTTCATTTGCATTACCATGCCGCCTTGGCCGGGCGACTCAGAGGCTATTTATCTCGATGGTAAATGGCAGCCAACTATTTGATGGCTGTACGATATTCATCGTCGTTGATCGGGCAATATTCAAGGGTCGGCTTATGGCCGAAAACGGATCTGAAGGGGCACACTGTGCCATGTAGCTCTAAGTTTGAGGCGAAACACCTGCCTAACCCAGTTGCTGCAAGGGACGGCTCGTACCCCGCAGCCCCTGAGCAGCCCGGTTAGCCGGATATTTACTATATCTCGAATTCGGAAGCGCTGATCGTATTTTCAATCACCTCCCCAAATCGGTGGATGATGATGGTCGAATGCCAAAAAAGCTAATCGAGGTTGAAAGCCGGATACACCATTGCGCTCACTTATGGCGGCAAACTGCGTCGCCAACACTCCCGCAATCGTGTGCCGTAGTACGGGGAGTTTTCTCTCAAATCTTTGCATAATCAATTCACCTTTGACAGGTATAGAAACCAGCCCCTACATGTGGTGGTTAGCGTGAGCGGCTTAAAATGCATGAGCTTGCGCTGTACCAGTATTAATAAAACGGCCAGAATATGGGCAGCGTAATCAACAATACGACAAACACCACGACTGTCAGCGGTAATCCAATCTTGTAATAATCGCTAAATTTGTATCCCCCAGGACCCATCACCAGCAAATTAACAGGATGCCCAACTGGACTCAGAAATGCCGCCGAAGCAGAGATCGCTACGGTCATCAACATTGGGTAGGGTGAAACACCCAGGCTGGCAGCCGCGTTATAAGCTATCGGTATCAGGAGCACCGCCACCGCAGGATTAGGTAAAAACTGCGAAGAGGCAGTCGCAAGGATAAATATCCCCGCGGCAACTGCCAGAGGACCATACCCACCAGCAATATCCACCAACTGCTGTGCGATCAATTGAGCCGCACCTGTGTTCTCCAGAGCGATGCCCAAAGGCAGCATCCCGGCGATCAGGAAAATTGCCTTCCACTCAATCGATTCGTACGCTTCCTCCATATTTAAACAACCTGTCAGGACCATTAGAACTACTCCAGCGACTGCCGCGATAACGATAGGCAAGATGCCAAGGATCACCGAAAGTAATACCGTACTCATTATCAATACCGCAAAAGGCGCTTTTTCCGTGCGCGGCGGCAGCTGGGCTATCTCCGTCAGGACCAAAAAATCCCGTTCGGTTCCAAGCGCGATAAAGTTCTCACGATCCCCATATAGCAGCAGGTCATCTCCAAACTTGAGCGCCATATCGTTCAGGTTCGACCGGAAAACTTTACCCTCTCGCCTGATAGCCAGCACAGTTAAACCAAATTTCCTGCGAAACCGTATCTGGCGCAGGGTTTTACCTAACAGGGAAGAGTGTGGAGAAACAACCGCTTCAACCAATCCAATCTGGTCGGATTCGATATCTTCTATGTTTACAGTTTCCAAACGCTGAATACTCAGTTCTTGTAATCCACGGAATATAAACAAATCCTGGATGTCTCCATCCACGAGCAGCGTATCTCCCGACAGAAGGATTTCATCCCCGGATGGCATCAGGTTAGTTTCCCCATTCCGTTTTATGCCCAGGATACTTAGATCAAAGTCTCTGCCTAGACGACTTTCATATAAAGTCTTTCCAACCAGACTGGAATCTTCTGGTATCTGTATCGCCATCAGTCTATCGAGTAAGTTATAGGTTGCAGCCTTTCCAATCTGGGAAAGTGAATAATCCCGGTACTCTCTCAATTTTTTTATTGTGTCTTTTGGACCAAAAACAACAAGCGAATCGCCATCTTTAATTAGAATTTCGGGCAAGTTACTCCTGATTAACCTGTCTTTTTTATTAATTCCCATCAGATAGACACCGTACTGGTTTCTGAATCCAACCTGTTCGATCGTCTTACCAATAATTTTTGCACCTGGTTGGATAAAAACTTCCGCGATCTCAAAATTTGGAAGCAGCATCTCGTCCAAGGACATAATCTCGCTTTCTGAGAACATGTCGGAACGACCACGGATTTTAAGAAGTCGGTCGATACTCCCACAGGCAAGTAGTTTGTCCCCGCCATCGAGAGTTGTTTTCGCGTCTGGTGCCAGAATAGTCTCGCCGTTCCTGATGATTGCGATTACAGTGATTCCCAGGGCAGCACCAAACCGGCTCTTTGTTAAGGTTTTGCCTCCCAGAACCGAATCTTCAGGCACATCGATGATATACAACTTCTCATCCAGTCGAAAGAAATCATGAAGCGTATCGCTCATACTGGTGGAAGGTATCTCGTCATGTTCTCGTTTTGGCAGCAATCTGGCGCTGAAAATGAATAAGAACACTATACCTGCCAGCGTGACTGCAAGACCCACTGGTGTGTAATCGAACATAGTAAAAGGTTCGAGCCCATATGAACGCATCGCTTCGCTGACAATGATATTGGGTGGCGTTCCGATTAAAGTTGTAAGACCACCCATAAGCGATGCGAACGCCAAAGGTATCAGAATCTTTGATGTGGACAAACCCGTCCTTCGGCACAGATCGATCACAACCGGCAGTAAGAGTGCAGCAACAGCAATGTTATTCATAACCGCCGACAGCAGTGCTGCGACCGCCATAGTCAGAAGGATCAAGCTTTTCCCATTACTCCCCGCAAAACGGGCAACCAGATCGCCAACAAATTTTGCCACCCCAGTTCTGGACAGCCCTGCACTGAGGATTAATACCGCCCAGATGGTGATAACTGCCGGGTTGCTGAAACCAGAGACTGCCTCTGCCGGTGTAAGCAAACCAGTGAAGACCAGGCTGACCAGCACGATTAACGCCACCAGATCAACCCGGACCCATCCTGTGATGAACAGCAAAATGGCTCCCGCCAGGATGCCCATGAGGATTAATATGTCTGAGGTCATAATAGTATTAGAATGCAGAGCCCAGCACTGGAAGTATGACCGTACTGGGATTTCTTCAGGAGTGGCGGCTATTCCGATCTTGGGTTGGCAGCGCTGGTAGTAATTCTACCCCAGTAGTAATTCTACTCCAGTAGTAATTCTACTCCAGTAGGGATGAATTTTAAAATTGATCAAGGGGAAAAGGCAAGGTTTCTCAATAATGCAACCAGAACACTCCCTCATGTGACAAGCTGGTAAAGCGCAAGCATGGCCGGCTCAAACTGCATGAGCTTGGCATGATATGCACTACATATTCCGACAATCAGCTATCTTATGGGCAGGTATGGAAACCTGCCCTACGTAGGTGTTTGTAGGGCGGATATCCCTATCCGCCGAATCTCATTATAATCAATTCACCTTTGGCACGTATAGAAACCTGCCCCTACGGTGGATTTATTTCTCCAACTTCTTCCCCATTTACCCAGACCGAATACTCCCCGCTCGGAAATCCCTTCAGTGGCACACTTTCATCAAACGATTCTAATACCTGGACACATATTTCGTCAGGTTCTGACAAGGAATACACCTCAACATAGATCCGATCCTGTTTGTCAGGATCTAAAATCTCGACCCGCAGTTCATGGCATGGCGTCGGCAGCGCTCCTTCAATAGTAAGCATAAACTGCGGCGGGAAACTTTCTAATACCAGAATCTGGTTTTGATTGATAAATGCTTCCCCGCGTATCAATTTGTCATCACCTGATGCTGGCTGCCAGGGTGATGGTGGAGAGTCCCCCGCATCAGTATCCCCGTGGGGAAGGGAGATTTCATCGGTCTTATCATCGGGATACGTTACTTCATCCCCGGACAGGTCTGGGGATGAGGCGGGTTCTGGGTATTCCGAAATTCCTTTCCCATCTTCACACGCAAACAGCGCCATCGCGATCACTGCAAAGCAAAAGGTCAAAACTAGTTTTATTCGAGATCGTTTACTTGGTGACATCCTAGCCTCCGATTTTCAAGTGAGTTCCTGCTCCTTTTAACGCTGCATTCGCAAAAATAGTTTCTCTAACATCACCTCTAATCCCGTTTTCCCTATCCCGATTTTTTATACTTATCCCTTCACAACAGCCACCGGTCGCAAGCGAGCTACTTTACTAGCAATTCCAGCTCCAACGACTGTCTCTACCACTTCATCCACATCCTTATAAGCCTGGGGAGCCTCCTCGGCTAAACCTGCCATCGACCCGGCGCGTATCCTGATACCCTGAGACTCGAGTTGTCCCCGCAGTTTATCTCCTCGCACTTGCTTCTTGGCTTTTCGGCGGCTCATCACTCGTCCAGCCCCATGACAGGTGGAACCAAAGGAGCGCTGCATACTGGTCTCGGTGCCAACCAGCACCCAAGAGGCAGTACCCATACTGCCGGGTACCAGGACAGGTTGTCCGATAGACCGGTATTCAGCAGGCAGTTCGGGAGAACCAGGACCAAAAGCGCGCGTCGCTCCTTTGCGATGCACACACACTTTCACCGGTTTACCATCGATAACATGCGTTTCAATTTTACCCATGTTGTGGGTGATATCATAGACCTGGAATAGATGCCAATTGGGCAATTTGCCAGCAAAGACCTGTTCAAACGCCTGGCGGGCATGGTGGGCTAATACCTGGCGGTTTGCAAAGGCATAGTTCGCCGCACACCGCATCGCCGCCAGATAACTCTTCCCTTCGGGAGAATTAAGCGGCGCACAGACCAGTTCTCTATCCGGCAGTTGGATACCATAACGACGAACGGCGCCTTGTAACTCTTTGACATAATCCGAGCAGATTTGGTGCCCAAAGCCTCGCGACCCGCAGTGAATCTGTACTACCAGATTGCCAGGTTTGAGACCCATCGCGCTCGCTGCTTTCTGGTCAAAGATTTGATCCACTACATCTACTTCGATAAAGTGATTACCCGCCCCAAGCGTACCCAACTGCGGGCGGCCGCGTTCTTTAGCCCTCTTACTAACCTTCGAAGGATCTGCCCCCTCCACACAACCGCCTTCCTCTGTCCGCCGTAGATCCATTTCAGACGCGTAACCCTGCTTGAGTGTCCAGCG
>CBFDCK010000179.1:0-5386 GCA_965603285.1 uncultured bacterium | reverse complement strand
GCCAGCGTCATGTGGAGAAGATATTAAGCGATTTGATGGCGGGTTATATTGACACCGCAGTTGACCCTTTGACCGGTGAAGCTCGCTGAATCGTTTTACGGCGATTTCTTTGAACACAGATTCCAATAAAAGATGTTTTTTATATTCTTAATGTCAAACCGCCTTAATTTAGGTATAATAAGTGTTATGTTCCTGATGCAGTGTCCGTTTCCCCTTTACAGACTACTAAAATGGTTCAGGTAAAATTGTGAAGAATGACATCTTGTGGTCATTGGGTGTTTATTCTAGACTTATCCTGGTTTTCCAAAACAGGAAAGGAGGTCCTCGAACAGCTAAAAAAAAAATAAAAATTAGAAAGTTCACTTTGCCTATAATTTTATAGAACCTTTCAACTTAATCCTATACAGATTCGGAGGAGATTTAATAAAATGTCCAAGAAAATTTTTACGATACTATCATTTCTGGTTGTCGCTGCGATGTTGCTGGCTGCCTGTGCGCAGCCTACAGCAGCGCCTCCAGTGGAAGAACCAGCCGCGGAAGAACCGGCTGCAGAAGGCGATTGCGCGAGCCCGGATGTTTTCTGCGTGGGTCTGGTCACCGATGTAGGCGAGGTTGACGATAAGTCATTCAACCAATCAGCGAATGACGGCGTATTGCAGGCTGAAAAAGAACTTGGCGCCCAGGTAAAATATATTGAGACTAAAGATGCCAAGGACTACCAGTCTAATATTGAACTCTTCGCCGACCAGGGCTATGATGTGATCGTCACAGTCGGTTTTGCACTTGGGGAGGCGACGGGTCAAGAAGCCGCCATATACCCGGATATAAAATTTATCGGCGTTGACCAGTTCCAAGCCGAGACTGTGGACAACGTGGCTGGACTGATCTTCGCCGAAGATAAGTCCGGTTTCCTGGCTGGAGCACTGGCTGGCATGATGTCAGAAAGCGGCACAATCGCTGCCGTATTGGGAACTGATCTTGTTCCTCCAGTTGTGGCTTTCAAAGAGGGTTACGAGGCAGGTGCCAAGTATGCAAATCCGGATATCAACGTGATCTCAACGTACCATCCGGGTGGATTAGATGTTGCCTTTACCGATCCCGAGTGGGGTGCTACGACCTCCAAACAGGCCATAGACCAGGGCGCTGATGTGGTCTTCGGCGCCGGTGGTAAGACCGGCAACGGTGCGATCATAGAGGTGGCGGGCAATCCAGGACTTTACTGCATCGGTGTGGACACTGACCAGTGGTTGACCGTCCCCGAGGCGCACCAGTGCTTGATCTCCAGCGCCATGAAACTGATCACCCCCGGTGTATTCGGGCTGATAAAGTCTGTTCAAGAAGGCAGTTTCCCGGCTGGAAATTTCGTCGGACCTGTCGGTCTGGCTCCATTCCACGATTTTGAGGACAAGGTCCCTCAAGAAGTAAAGGATAAACTGGAAGAGATCGATAAGGGTTTGAAGGACGGGACTATTGAAACCGGATACAATCCCGGTGGATAGGCGCTTCAATCCAGTGGTTTGTTAACCGAATAACGCAACGTGCGACCCGCCTGACTGGTAGGTCGCACGTTGTTCTTAAAAGGGGCTTGATTTATGAGTTCTGATCAATCATTTGCTCAAGCTTCGCGCTCAGTCGGCTCTGTTTTGGGAGGCATCTGGCGTGCGGTTAGCGTTCCTCTTGGCGCGGTTTTATTGGCAGCTCTGATAGGAGCGTTTATTTTATGGATCTACGGTGCCAATCCCCTGGAAGCTTATGGAGCCTTATTGAAGGGGGCTTTCGGCAGCCCGGCTGCGATAATGCGTACTTTGGAAAAAGCAACTCCCCTGGTTTTCAGTGGATTGGCGGTCGCATTTGCATTTAAAGCCGGACTTTTTAATATCGGCGCCCAGGGGCAGTTATTGTTAGGTGCACTCACGGCAGCTGTGGTTGGCTTTAGTATTTCGGGCTTGCCGCCTTTATTGCATGCTTCACTGGCGCTGCTGGCTGGCGGGTTGGCGGGTGCGCTTTATGGTGCCATCCCTGGCGCACTAAAAGTTTACACTGGTGCGCACGAAGTGATCACAACGATTATGCTCAACTATGTTGCTATAAACATCACCGATTATTTTGCGGATGGACCGCTGAAAGACCTCTCGCCCGGTAATATCGTCGCCAGGACACCATTAATATTCGACTCAGCCCGTATCCCTGCTGTGGGCGGTATCCCGATCGGATTCGTGATCGCCGTGCTATCCGCAGCGATCGTGTGGTGGCTGCTCTTCCGCACAACCATTGGTTTTGAAATCCGAACCGTTGGGCTTAACCCAAGTGCAGCCCGGTATGCGGGTATGAAAGTAGCACTTACGGTCATCATGACAATGGTTATCAGTGGTTTTTTAGCCGGATTAGGCGGTTCAATCGAGACGCTTGGTGTGGTTGGTCGCTACCAGCCGGGTTTCAACGTAGGACTGGGTTTTGATGGCATTACAGTTGCTCTGCTGGGAAAGACGAATCCTTTCGGTGTTATTCCGGCTGCTATTTTGATTGGCGCAATGAAAGCCGGATCCAGTCAAATGCAGTTCAGTGCGGGTGTTGCAAAAGAGATTACCGATATTATCCAGGCTTTGATCCTGTTCTTCGTAGCTGCTGACATGATCGTGCGTAAGATCTTCCACATCAGGGCGGCAGCGGATGCAGAACCGAAGTTAAGCACTGGCTGGAGCAAACAATAGATCGGAGGCTTGGACTATGAGTGTGATAACTACTACCACCGCAATGGGTGGGGATGTTCTGCGCCGCCTTGCTCGTTGGACAGTATGGATCATTTTTGGTCTTCTGGTCCTGTTTGTAATACTGCTGGGATATTTTTTTGATCCACGCGTAACTGTTGCTGTCTTGGCATCCGCCGTGCGCCAGGCTACACCGCTAGTTCTGGGAGCCTTATGCGGATTGATAGGCGAACGCGCCGGAGTAATTAACATCGGCATCGAAGGTCAGATGTTGATGGCGGCTTTTGTCGGTTTTCTGGTGAACGTCTGGACCGGGAATCTTCTTATAGCCGTATCAGCGGGTGTTTTAACAGGCGCTTTGCTTGGTGCTATGCTGGCTTTTATGTCGGTCACATTGATGATTGACCAGATCATCGGTGGTACGGTGATTAATATCCTGGCTGTTGGTCTGACGGGATATTTTTATGTGGCAGGTCTGACCACGGAGGGGAAGTTGGCGCCCATACCGCTGGGACCTTTAGCCGAAATCCCGCTGGTCGGTCCGGTTTTATTCAACAACCCTCCGATAACATATGCCACCATAATCCTGGTATTTCTTGTTCAATACGTCCTTTTCTATACCCGCTGGGGATTGCGCACGCGTGCTGTGGGTGAGCATCCACGGGCAGCCGACACGCTTGGTATTAACGTCTTTTTTAACCGCTATGCCAATGTGATCATTGGCGGTGGGTTTGCTGGTCTGGCAGGAGCTTTTTTGACGTTGGAAGCTGTGGGTTCGTTCGAGCGGGTCATGACGAACGGGCGCGGATTCGTCGCATTGGCAGTTATGATCTTTGGAAAATGGACTCCAATAGGATCTTGGGGAGCGGCGCTGCTATTTGGTCTGGCGTCCGCTGTCCAAACTCAGCTTCAGTTCGCAGGTCGGGTTGATATCCCACACCAGTTTATCGGTATGCTTCCTTATTTGTTTACCATTGTGGTTCTAGCTGGCTTTGGCGGTCGGGCCCGGCCACCCGCGGCGGATGGCATTCCGTATAAAAAAGAGTGAGTGACGACTGAATAATGAAATTAACTTCGAATATGGGTATATTGTGGAAGATGCAGTAGACTTGGTAATTGATCAAGGATTTTTCTATGAGCGAAACAATAGCGCTTGAAGCTCGTGACATCACCAAACGTTTTCCTGGCGTAATAGCGAATGATCGTGTTAATTTCACATTGGAACAGGGCGAAATACATGCCTTGCTTGGGGAGAACGGGGCTGGAAAAAGCACTCTCATGAACGTGATTTATGGGCTGTACACTCCGGAAGAAGGTGAAATCTACCTCCACGGGGATCACTCCGCCGGCAATGGATCGAATGGGCTTCACAAAGTTGAGATTCAAACACCGCTCGATGCGATCCGGTTTGGGATCGGTATGGTGCACCAGCATTTCATGTTGGTGCCGGTGTTTACAGTAGCAGAGAATATGATATTGGGTGATGAGGTCACCCGCGGTCCGAGTCTCGATATGCGCAAAGCACGGGGACATATCCGGCAGCTATCCCAGGATTTTGGTCTAGAAGTTGACCCCGACGCGGTCGTCGAGGATTTATGTGTCGGTGAACAACAACGCGTAGAAATACTCAAAGCCCTTTACCGTCATGCTAGAATCCTAGTCCTGGATGAACCAACCGCTGTACTAACACCCCAGGAAGCGGAGGACTTGTTCAGCATTATGCGGCAGTTGACCGAACGCGGAGTTTCGATCATCTTCATTACACATAAGCTCAAGGAAGTCCTGGCAGTGGCTGATCATATCACTGTCATGCGGCGCGGAAAAGTGGTCGGTACGACTACACCGCAGGAGTCAGACGAAAATCAATTAGCCGCCATGATGGTGGGGCGTGAAGTCCTGTTAAGGGTTGAAAAGGGACTTGCCAGCCCGAGTGAGGTTGTGTTGGATGTGGAAAACCTCAGTGTTAAAGATGAGCGCGGCGTGGACGTGGTGCAGCAGGTCGCGTTTGAAGTGCGAGCTGGCGAAGTTTTGGGGATTGCAGGAGTGCAGGGAAATGGACAGACCGAGTTGGTGGAAGCTTTGACCGGTCTGCGTGAAGTGCAGGAGGGGACGATTACCCTGGCTGGTCAAAAGGTTCCCTCTCTCAATCCGCGCGCACTGGTGGAGATGGGCATGGCGCACATACCTGAAGACCGCCATAAACATGGATTGGTGTTGCCTTATTCGATTTCCGATAACACGGTGCTCAACACATATTATCAACCGCCCTTCGCCAGAGGTTTGCAGCGCAATCAGAACGCTGTATTGGAAAATGCAGAACGATTGATCGCCCAGTTTGATGTTCGCACTCCCGGTCCCATGGAGCAAGCCGGCAACCTTTCCGGCGGAAACCAGCAGAAAGTGATTGTAGCCCGGGAATTGGGACGTCCAGTAAGTTTAGTGGTTGCAAACCAGCCCACACGCGGTTTAGATGTTGGCTCTATAGAATATATCCACCGCCAGATTATAGATATGCGCGATAAGGGTGTGGCGGTGCTCCTGATTTCGGCTGAATTGGACGAGATCACATCACTTTCTGACCGGATTATTGTGATGTTCCAAGGGAAGATTGTGGCAACGATGGATGCAGCAGAGGCTACCCGCGATGAATTGGGACTGCTGATGGCTGGTTCAGGTGA
>CBFDCK010000178.1:0-5399 GCA_965603285.1 uncultured bacterium | reverse complement strand
ACAGATGAGCACATCCAGGAATACATATCCTTCGTCTGCACCCTGTGCAGCTCCGAAAACCTCAAGCACCTGGATAAGAGCGCTCTGGCTCGCATTGTCGAGCACGCCTCACGCATGTCAAACGACCAGAAAAAACTCTCCACCCGCTTCGGTGAAATGTCTGATGTGATCAGGGAGGCAAACTACTACGCCGGCCAGGAAGAGGTGCAATCTGTTACAGGAACACACGTGGATCGGGCTATTGAAGAGCGTTTCTACCGTTCCAGTTTGATCCGTGACCGCATCCAAGAGATGATCTCTCGCGATCAGATCAAGATCGACGTTACGGGCGAGAAAGTCGGTCAGGTAAATGGGCTGTCTGTCCTTAATCTTGGAGATATATCCTTCGGACAACCCAACCGTATCACCGCCAGCATTAGTCTAGGTCGCGACGGGGTGATCGATATCGAGCGCGAGGCCGAGATGAGTGGACCGATCCATACCAAGGGCGTGTTGATCCTCTCTGGTTACCTTGCTGAGAAATTCTCCCAGGAAAAGCCTCTCAGTTTATCAGCGCGATTAGTATTTGAGCAAAGCTATTCCGGTGTCGAAGGAGACAGCGCTTCTAGCACCGAGCTATACGCGCTGCTCTCGTCGCTTTCGGGCTTGCCGATAAAGCAGGGCATTGCCGTAACGGGCTCGTTAAACCAAAAAGGCGAATTGCAGGTGATTGGTGGGGTGAACGAGAAGATTGATGGCTTCTTTGAAGTCTGCTGCGCAAAGGGGCTGACCGGCGAACAAGGTGTGCTGATCCCGGAAGGCAATACGACTAACCTGATGATCAAGAAACCTGCGGTAGACGCAGTACGGGAAGGCAAGTTCCATATATGGGCAATCAGAAACATTGATGAAGGCATCGAGATTCTAACGGGTGTCAAGGCCGGTAACCGACAGGAGGACGGCAGCTTCGAGCCGGATACGGTCAATGCCCGGATAGACACCAAGCTTTCCGAGTTGGCAGAGCTGCTGGCACAATTCAGGATTCACGAAGAAAAATAACAACAATGAACGATATATATACCCCTATCTTACGGGACTGGATATACCCCTTAGCACAGCGGGTCCAAAACCGTAATTATGCAAAGATGATGTCAGAAGCAAATAAGAACCAGTGCTTAAGCCAGGATGAATTACAGAACATACAATTTAATAAATTAACCGCGCTTCTCCATCACGCTTATAATAGCGTTGCTCATTATCAAGATACGTTCGATTCGGTCGATCTCAAACCTGAAGATATTCGCAGTTGGGATGATTTCTATAAGCTGCCTATTCTGACGAAGGAACAAATTCGGAAAGACCCTGACAGATTCATTTCATCCAGACCGCGCACACCCATTTTTCGGGTTCAAACAAGCGGATCGACTGGTTCCCCTTTGAGATTCTATTTCAGCCAGGCTGCTGCCGCATCAGCTAATATCAGTCGTATTCGTGCTTTGCGTAGATGGGGTATTGAGTTGGGAGATCGTGAAATTAGAGTATGGACTATGGGTGCTGGTTTAGAGCCCGTTTATTGGACAGCCATAAAAAGGCGTTGGAGAATATTTTACCGTGACACATTGATGAACCGCCGGACGTTCGATGTTAACAAAATGACACCTCAGAATATGGATAAGCTCTGGTGGTTTATCAAAAAATATCATCCCAAATATTTATTTTGTTATGCATCGTTTTTATATAACTTTGCTAAATTTGTAAGAGAACGCAAGTATGACGGTCATTCTCTGAATTTCAAAGCCATAGTGACTTCCGTCGAGATATCATATGATTGGCAAAATCAATTAATACACGATGTATTCGGTTGTCAAGTAGCGGATGAATATGGTGCTTCAGAGGTAGGTGTAATTGGTTATTCGTCCCCTTGTGGAGAAATCCACTTAATGGATGACTTTATCGTTACGGAGATTATCAAATCTCATCCTGATAACGAGTTTGGAGAAGTAGTAATCACCCAATTGGAAAATTGGGGCAGCCCATTAATTCGATATAACCTTCAAGATCTAGCAATTCCATTGGAGGATACAACTCCTTGTCCTCTTGGATTGGGACTATCCAGAATAAAAAGAGTGTTGGGACGACATCATGATTTGATACGCTTGTCAAACGGTCATATTGTGCATGGGCAGTTCTTTTCAAATCTGATGGTCCGGACATCAAGTGTGCGTCTTTTTCAGGTTATTCAAAAGGAACCCGACTTATTTGAGATTCTTGTTGTAACTGATGGGGACGAATTTCCAACTGATGAAGGGGATTTTCTAAAAGCCAAAATCCATAAATACATGGGACCGGTTGAAGTCATCATAACGCCTGTTCCTGACATTCCCAGAGAGACTTCAGGTAAATTCCGCTTTGTGCGCTCAGAAGTAAATTGATTTTCTGTCCAAACCCAAAATCCCTCCCCTCTTCACCCCTTCCCATTGACAATTTCCCCAACTGAATCTAAACTAAACACATGTTAGCGCGCGTTTATTCCTGCGCCGTGATCGGGTTAGAAGGCGAGATCATCGAGGTCGAAGTAGACACCGGGCAGGGTTTACCCGGCATGACCATCGTCGGTCTCCCAGACGCTGCCGTGCAGGAAAGCCGCGAACGCGTCCAGGCTGCCATCAAGAACGCCGGTCTGCCCTATCCCCGTAAACGAATTGTTGTTAACTTAGCTCCTGCGACAGTGCGCAAGGAAGGTCCCGCTTATGACCTGCCCATCGCCCTGGGAGTTCTTATCATGCACGGCTTACTCCCGCCAGATGCGGTATCCGACTCATTAGTGATCGGTGAACTTTCATTAGACGGCAGCGTGCGCCACGCCCGCGGGGTACTGCCTATGGCGGCCGTTGCCCGCGATCAGGGTTTTAAACGCATTCTTGTTCCCGAAGTCGATGCTCCCGAAGCGGGCTTGATCCCAGGCATGGAAGTAATTGCGGTGCCTTCTCTGGTCGACCTTGTTAAACATCTCAGAGGAATGGAACTGATCTCACCGCAGCCAGCGGTTGATCCCGAGGACCTGCCCGTAAGTGTCCAGACCGACTTCAGTGAGATCAAGGGTCAGGAGCACGTCAAACGCGCCCTGGAAGTCGCCGCGGCGGGTTCACATAACGTTTTGATGGTCGGTCCACCTGGAACAGGTAAGACCTTACTGGCGCGCGCCATTCCGAGCATTCTGCCACGCATGACCATTGACGAATCCCTCGACGTAACCCGTATTTACTCGGTCTCTGACCAGCTCCCATCCGGCATTCCCCTGATCCAAAATCGACCCTTCCGCGCTCCGCACCACACCATCTCACACGCCGGTCTGGTGGGCGGCGGCAATTGGCCGCGCCCGGGCGAAATCTCACTCGCACATCGCGGCGTACTTTTTCTGGATGAACTACCCGAGTTCGGCATGCGCGTCCTGGAAGTGATGCGCCAGCCGATCGAAGACAAAGTTGTCACCATCAGCCGCGCTCAGGGATCTCTGACCTTCCCTGCAAACTTTCAACTGATCGCCGCCATGAACCCTTGCCCGTGCGGCTATTACGGTGACCCGGTGAAAGCCTGCACCTGTTCAAACAGCACCATCACACGCTACCATAAGCGCATCTCCGGCCCGCTGCTGGACCGCATCGATATTCATATTGAAGTGCCACGGGTCGAATACAAGAAGTTAAGCGACGACCGGCTTGGAGAGCCCTCTGCTGACATTCAGACGAGAGTAGAGACCGCCCGCCAATTCCAGCGGGAGCGGTTTGTTGATCATGAAAGTGCATCGCACTCATATCCTTCAAAAGCTCATTACAAGGGTGCAATGCACTCAATTGCCTGCAACGCTGATATGCGTCCCGCCGAAGTGCGCCAGTACTGCCAGTTGGACGACACCGGGCAGTCTTTGATGCGCACCGCCATGAGCCAGCTGCAGCTCTCCGCGCGCGCTTACCATCGAGTGCTCAAGTTAGCCCGCACTATCGCCGATCTAGCGGGTTCTGATAACATCGCCCCGGAACACCTGGCGGAAGCGCTCCAGTATCGTCCCAGGGATATGATAGGCTGATCAGATATAATATATAAAACCATCTAACATCGATTTCCATGTCTTTCTCTTCACTTTTCACCAGCGCTGGCTCTTCTGTATTCGAAATCGCTTCAGCTGAGTCCGCAATTAACTTCGCCGCGATCATCGCCACGGGCATCTTTATACTCGTCTTTATAGCCATTTCATTCCGATTGCTGCACGAGACTGCTGCAGCACTGCTGGGCGCCGTGGCTGTTTTTCTTGTTACATACATCGGCGGACGCTTTTACCCAGCCCTTAGCATCCTCATATTTGAAGAGGCAATGGAGTTCGTCGATTGGAACGTGATATTCCTGATCCTCGGAATGATGATATTTATGGCGATCCTCTCTGAGACTAATGTGTTTCGATGGTTGGGGCTGCGCCTGTATCGCAGCGCAAGAGGTAACATCTGGTTGGTCGTTGTGCTGCTTGTTACAATGACTGGCTTTACCTCCGCGCTTCTCAATGACGTAACTGCTATCCTTCTAATTGCTCCGCTCTCTATACAACTCGCGGTCGCGATAGGAATCAGCCCTATCGCAGTCGTCATCGCAGAGGTTCTGGCTTCTAATATAGGCGGCGCGGCGACATTGATCGGAGACCCTCCCAGCACAATCGTCGGATCACACATTGGGGTCAGCTTTGGAGAATACCTGGTCAATATCGCGCCTGTGGCGATCATTTGTATTATCGCACTTATCTTTATCAATCGTTTCCAATACCGTAAGGATTATGCGACGGGCAAGAAGAGTATATCGCCTGCTTTGATTGACAAATTGGCCTCCGAAGCGCAAATCACGGATTACCCAACCCTGTACAAAGCTCTCGTCATTGGAACCGTGACTTTTGTGCTCTTTTTCGCGGCTGATTATTTTGGCCGCATGCCGCCAAGCGTGGTCGCCCTCAGTGGTGCCGCGCTGCTGATCGTATGGGTGCGCCCCAATATGGACGATATGATGCACGAGGTTGATTGGACTACACTCATATTTTTCGTCGGTCTTTTTGTGGTCGTTGGAGGGATGGAAGCAACAGGTGCAATCGGTTGGTTGGCTACCCAGATTTTAGTATTAGCAGGAAACAGCCTCTCACAAGCCACCATGTTGACGCTCTGGGTATCCGGCATCGCCTCTGGTATTGTAGCTAACATCCCTTTCACTGTCGCTATTCTGCCGGTTGTTGACCTTTTAAGCGCCAGTTTTCCCGGGGCGCTAGAGAGCAAAGTCCTTTACTGGGCGCTTATCCTTGGCGCTGATTTCGGTGGTAATTCCACTTACCTGGGTTCGGCACCCAACATCGTCGCGGTTGGTCTACTCGCTCAAGCGGGCTACCG
>CBFDCK010000177.1:0-5452 GCA_965603285.1 uncultured bacterium | reverse complement strand
ACAGCGACCAGCTGCAGTTGGGCAAGACAATCGTATTTGACATATTTCCTTGCGAAGTTGGCGGTGGTTATTTTTTTGATTTCACCCGCACATGGTGCCTTGGTTATGCCCCAGAGGAGGCTCAGGTTTTATACGACGATGTTCTAGCTGTGTACAAGCAGGTTATGGGAGAGTTACAAGCAGGAACGCCATGTATGGAATATCAGCAGCAGACCTGTGAACTTTTTGAAGCGCGCGGCCATACTACCATTATGAGCGATCCGCAGACTCAGGAGGGCTACGTGCATAGTCTTGGACACGGATTGGGTCTTCACGTTCATGAACGTCCATCTTTCCGCACCAATTCGGGCGAAGGTGATCGATTAGAACCTGGGGTTGTTGTGACTATTGAACCTGGATTATACTACCCGCAGCGAGACATGGGAGTTCGTCTTGAAGACACAGTTTGGGTTCGTCCCAACGGTGAGATAGAAGTCTTAGTCGAATTCCCGTTAGACCTTGTTTTGCCTATGAAGTGACGAGGTCTGACTGACCAGGCGTTTATGTGGATAATCGAATGAATGCTCAACAGTTATTAGAAACTGACCCTTTACCTCCTGCCCGTATCTTGGGCATTGAAACATCCTGTGACGAGACTGCCGCGGCGGTCGTAGAGAATGGTCGCATAATCTTGTCGGATGTTGTGGCCTCTCAAGTTGACTTACATGCTCAATTCGGCGGCGTTTTCCCTGAAGTCGCTTCGCGGCAGCACGTCCGGATAATATTCCCAATCATCGAGCAAGCGTTGAGTGATGCTCATATCAGCTTGAATGAGGTTGATGCTATCGCAGCAACACGCGGTCCTGGGCTTCCCGGCTCTTTGGTTGTGGGAATTAATTTTGCGAAAGGTCTGGCATTAGGTAGTGGACTGCCGCTGATCGGAATAAATCATCTGGAAGCACATATTTATTCGGCGTGGATGCAGCGATCTTACGCGGGAGATGGCGATGGGACCGCAACATCAGATAAGCGTACGCCGCAGTTTCCTCTTGTAGCTTTGATTGTCTCCGGCGGGCACACGGAGCTAGTTCTGATGCATGGGCACCTGCAGTACGAACGTTTAGGAGGCACCCTGGATGACGCAGCCGGCGAAGCTTTCGACAAGGTAGCACGCATGTTGGGACTGTCATATCCGGGTGGTCCCGCGATCCAGGAGGAGGCTGAGGGAGGAAATCCAACAGCTTTCAATTTTCCCCGGGCGTGGTTGCAGGGTACCTGGAATTTTTCGTTCAGCGGGCTGAAGACCGCTGTGCTGCGTCAAGTGCGCAGCTTGCAGGAACAGGGGCGCATACTGCCCGTGTCCAGCCTTGCAGCCAGCTTTCAAGCAGCAGTTGTTGATGTTTTGGTGGGCAAGGCTGTCGAGGCTGCTAAAACGTTTGAAGCTAAAGAAATTTTAATAGCCGGTGGTGTTTCATCGAACCAGGCATTACGGCGAGCAATTCAAAAGCAGGCGCCATGTCCGGTATGTATTCCCTCTATATCATTGTGTACCGATAATGCTGCAATGGTCGCTGGTACTGGGTATTATCGCTTTTTAAACGGGCAGCGCGATGGACTGGACATGGATGTGTTACCTAACTGGCCGTTATCGGAATTATAAATATCCCTCTACCCTGCGCTTACCATTTTCTCCATCAAAATAGCCAATTCTTCAGCCAGGTCAGTCCGGTCAAAATGCTGCTCCACGTAGTGGCGTCCGTTTAGGCCCATCTCGTGCCCCTTTTGAGGATCATCAGCCAGCGTCAGGATAGCATTCGCCAGCGATAGTGGGTCTCCCGGAGTCGCGAAAATCCCTGCTCCAGCATCTTCGACCACATCCCGGATCACGCCGTCGATCGCCAGAATCACTGGTCTGCCCGCCGCCATGTAATCGAAAACTTTGTTGGGATAGACCGTAGCGTACAAAGGGATGGGCTTCAGGATTGCAACGCAGGTATCCGCCCCGCCAAGCGCCTGTCTCATCTTCTCTTTTGGAATAGGTGGCAGGAAATGGACGTTGGACAGTTGCTTTTCAACAGCCTGTGACATCATATTTGGTTTATCCTTTCCGTCGCCTACTAAAACAATAGCGATGTCCGGTTGCTGATTCAAAAGTGCAGCGGCATCCAGCAGGATGCCCAGATCGTTAGACAAACCGTGGGCGCCAGCGTACAGAGCGACAAATTTTCCCTCTAATCCATGCTCGCTGCGAAAGGCGACCCCATCTTCATGCGGGTCAAACATACGCGGGTCCGTCCCGTTTGGCACCAAAGCCACCCGACTTGCGCCGCGAATTTGAACGTGGGAAATGTATCCTGGCGAGTTCACCACCAACTGGTCGGCGTGACGATACAGAAACCGTTCCAACCACTCCGAAGCGTGAATGAGCAGGGGCTGGCTCAGAACCCCTACTTCGACGGCAAACGCTGGCCACAAGTCGCGCACCTCGAAGAGGAATGGGGTCCGTTTCAGACGAGCAAGCGCCCATGCGGTCAAGCTCTGGAATATCGGCGGAGAAGTACCCCATACCAGGTCGACATCCCGTACTTGTAAACCTGTCCAAAATGATGAGATCATGAAGCTGAAGAAGCTGAGCAGACGGTGTGCGAAGCTGCGGTGAAGACCGGTATAGGTGTAGACGCGCAGGATAGTAACACCCCCACCTGATTTGGTTTGAGAAAACGAAGGGGCTGTTGTTCCCACTTCACCTGTCAGGTAGCTGACAGGACTGGCAATAATGGTGACCTTGAAACCGCGCTCTGCCAGTAAGCGCGCAAGTTCGAAATGTCGAGTTCCACCTGGTTCGTCAAGCGCTACAAAGGCTTGGTGGAGCAGTAATATGTGCATTTAGACTGAATTCTCCGGCAGTCTCCAAGTGCTTGTAAGAGATACGGGTAATGTGCTCTTTACATTAATCCGCAGCGAAAGCGCTGGTTTTTTAACCCCGTATATAGGAGAAAACCAACCCCAAATAGGTGAAATCGGGCCATCACCCAGCAGCAGCTTGCCAGCCCGAATGACCTGCAATTGCAGGGGGTGGGGGTCAGGCGTACCCTGCTGTGAAGTCGTAGTTGCTACAACATTATGGGTGCAGTCCATTTGAAGTGTTATCCAACCTTGCGGTGATTGAAGGAGCATCATCAATGGTAAGTCCTTATCTGTGAGTTGAGAACTGCGACTTTCGGTTTGAGTCCCGATCCCCGAATCGCGATTCTTCCTCACGAATTCCCAGGACCAGTCTGGGAGAAGCCAATGCAGGCATATCGAGAATGGCGAATGGCGACCTGCAATGCGCAGGTTCTTGTTGAGCAGAATATCTTCCACGATCCATTCGCCGGTTTTTAATGCAGTGAGCGAGCGCCTATGGGTGACCCCAATGCGGTGGTAGCCGTTATGCTGGGCAGCAATCCGCTCCCAGGCTCCATCCTCCGCCCGTTCGTGAGATACAAGCTGTGCCTGCGCCCAATCCAGGTACAAAAACCTGCTGGCAGGGGTCATCTGGTCGCACTCGTTTACCGTGAGAGTGTTGTGCACACTAGTGTGTGTCAGGGCGTTATCCCACGGTGGCTGCGCATTGTAGGAGAAGGTTCCAGCATCCTGAGCAATGTTCAGACCGCGCCACCACAAATCTACGTGCAGTTGGTCTGCATGACCTGGACGGTCGCTAAATTGGGCAACGCGGATATAAGCCCATGAATCATTGGATGTGTTGTATAGAACGTGAGGAGATTTTTGCGCAGGGATAGCGGACCGGTGATAATGGGAATTGTTTTTTCCCCTCTCCCCTTGCCAGTTATCCCTCAACCACAAATTCATCTCGTCCCACTGACCTGCAGGAAAAGGTTGCTCTCCCAGGAACGCGCAGGCTGCTGCCTGTAATACAGGACGGAAATCGCTGTGAGAGCAGACCGTCAAAGGCAGGATATACGCTCCGTCGTTGGGACCCAGGTTGGGGACACATCCACTTTGTTGATCAAGAACAGCTAGCAGCCAGAGAGTGGCGCTGGTCAATCGTTGAGAGCTTTCCCGGGAAAACCCATAATTCGCCGGAGTGGGTTCGATTCCCTGATTGGATTTTTCTGCAAGCGCATTAACCCACAGCGCGATTTGGAGCATCATACGATGATAGTTTGTGCTGTGCTGGGTATATATACCATCTACGGCAATTTGGGATTTCAATCCATTGTTCAACCAACGCCAACCCAAAAAGAGCCAGTTTTGAGCCGCAGGGTGGTTGGGTAAGGCAAACCCGGCTGTGATCAATCCTGCCGCCTCACTCAGCAAGTGGTTGTTATTCTGGGCGTGAGCGTACGATCGTGTAGGGGGGATACGGGCGGCGTGTTCGGCGATCGATTCCTTCAGGCGAGCTTTGTTTTCGGGTGATGTGTTCCTTGCCCCGTTGAATACTTGCAGAGCGAAAACGAACGCCATCAAACGTAGAGCCACTTCCTGCGCCGAAACCCAATGCGGTCCCAGATATGCTGGGTTGTTATCAAGGAAGAGCTTGGCGTATTTCCAGAACGCGCCGGGATAACGTTCGTTGCCGCTTAAATAATATGCCCGCGCCAGTGTATATACCCATCCAAACCTTCCCGGCTCCCAGACGAATTTTATACCCTGGTCGTAATCGGGTACTTTATGCGCCTTACCACCGTCTCTTTCATATTCTGTCCAGGGCAGAAGCTGCCCTGGCAGGGTCAATTGTAGAGGCACCGGGTCGCCCCCAAACAGACGCACCTGACCAGACGCGATTTCATCGGCTTCTGTCAGCAAGCATGCGATTCCATCACTGCCAAGCACAGCGATCAATTCGTCCTGTCCAGGGAGTTCTAGCACAGGATGGAAATCAAGATTTTGTTGGCGTGCTTTGACCGCTCGTAATGCAGACTGGGTGGACCAGCGCAGGTAGCCGCTTCGCAACCCCAGTTGATACCAGGTGAAAAGCCCCAATTTCTTGAGGCCTAGTTCACGTATGGCTTTAGAAGTTATGGAGAAACTGGGCATATATTCAACTTGGACCGCTTATGAAAGGTTGATGACTGATCGTTTTCTTTACAACGATTGAACAAATCGTAGGATCGCAATAAAGTAAATTTTTACATATCATATCACCCTGTATATGTGTGGTCAAACTCAAGCAACCCGACCAAGAGTAGGAAAATGTTATCTGGTTTTGTGATAAGCTATGAACTAATTTTGGAGATTCAATAAGCGGCTGCTGGGAATCGAGAAATGAAATTCATGCATAGAAGAAAATGGCTCGGTCGCGTCCTAATCGGAACGGTTTTGTTCATTAATGTGCAGTGTGCACTGCTTTTCTTATTGCAGCCCGGAGTTTACGTCCCTAGCTTTGGGCTTGAAGGTGGAATGGGTATCGTTTACGTCCGAGGTATTGGTTTGCTGTTTTTGATGTGGAATGTCCCATATTTCGTTG
>CBFDCK010000176.1:0-5477 GCA_965603285.1 uncultured bacterium | reverse complement strand
TTGCTGTGCGATATCCCCATGCTTACCATGTTCTCAGCATGTATAATCGCTACCCGTAGAGGGTCAAGGACCGGAACAGGGTTGCCGCCTAGCACCAGGTGCTCTTTCACCTGATTTGATAAATCGAAAAAACCTTGAAGTGCTAGTATATTGAGTTTTGCCCCATCCCTCTCCACAGCCTCCCACGATAGTTCAAGTAATCGGTCAAGAAAGCATTGGGGTCCTTTGAGGTCATCTCGCTGCGTAATATCGATCGACCTTATCGAAACCACTTTCTCTGATAAACCCTCCGCGGCAACGATGTCCCCAATCGGTCCAATATGTGAGTGCACCGATGTTATGATTGAAATGCGACGTGCTAATACAGATGCTAACCTGTAGATTGTATGCCCGCAACCAATTACCGGGATTGAGACTAATTCCCGCCCGGCTTCTAATCCTGGATCCAGATAATGAGCAATCACAACCGCTTGAACGCCTTCCTTCTCAGCTTCCTTGATTTTGAAAATCAAATCCGGAAGGACTGTTGTGATTTCATTGCAGGGTGCCTCTAATTCCGGTCCGTCGGACAAAAATGTGAAGCTGATTTCAGATTCAGCGTTACTAGCTTGGGTATAGTCGTGTTGGAGTCTATCAAGTGTAGACTGATCTTTTCCGGTAGGGATTACAATCCTGATTTTCAATCTGTTCTCCTTTCTCCTGGAAATCTGTTTGTTTGCTGTCTGGTTTGCATTCAATTGCTGTGCAATAATTCCAGGTCTATTAAGCATTCTGCCATTCTCAAAGTAGAAAAAGTTGGATTGATTACCGGTATTGCATAGCCACTTTCTGCCAGTTTTCCTTGTAGAAGATTAAGGGACTGGGGCATCCCAGCAAAACCAAGAATAATTGCCGCCGCACCATCCTCGCGAATGGCTCGCAACGATGATTCAAGACATGCCTCAAGCACTCCTGGTGTATCGGCTAAAAGATCAAGGACGGGGATATCAATTATCGGTATTGATGCGAGCCTGTCTTGGATGGTATATCTCCTTAAAAGCCTGTCATAAAAAACAAGATCTTTTTGGATGACCCCAAGGATTGAAAATTTATGGGCTAGTAATGTCGCATAATGGAACGATGCTTCTGCTGGGCCTATCACTGGAATGGATGCAAATCTCCTGGCTTCTTGCGAACCTAGATCCGTCATACAGAAAATGATCACAGCCTGAATTCCTTCTCGTTCAGCTTGCTCTACCTTGCTTAAAATGTCGGGTAGCGCTAACGCAATGTCGAAATCATTCTCGACAGAGTCTGAACCGTGATCCAGACAGACCACAGAAATTTCAGTCTCAGGTCCTGCTATGGCTTGGAATGTTTCCTCCTCTTTAGGAACCTCGCTTTTTGTAGTCGTAGGAATAATCACTCGAATTTTTTTCATATGTAAGACCTTATCTGAATCTCGCCGTAGAACACACTTGAACTAAAGACCCATCTGTTTTTCCATCTCATCCAGGACTTTGCCCGGCATATTAAACACTTCAATCAAATCATCTTTCATAAAGGCTTTTATGTGGTCTCTAGATAGTTTTTCTGCCAATTTGGCATTGCGGGTCGTGATCGAATCAAGAATCCTTTTATGCTCATCAATCTCCCGGGAAAGCCGTTTTGTAATGCTGTCCGGATCTTTATAAAGACCCTTATAGAACATCCAATCAGGGAACCTGTTCCACACGATTTCGTATAATCGCTCAAGTGTCCCATGACCAGCGCTTTCGCTTATTATCTTGTGGAACTCTCTGTTTAAACTCCTTCGAGCAGGCATATCATTTAGTGAAGATATCTCTTCCGTTTGCTCAATGATCAATTGGAGGCGCTCAATTTGATCGGGGAACCTATTTTCCGCGGCAGAACGCGCCACAATGGGATCAAGGAGCAATCGAAGGCAATAAACCTCCGCGATCTCATTTTCATTGATTTCTGATATCCGGACTCCTTTGTTGGGGACACGCTCAGCTAGTCCATCTGCCACAAGCCAATCCAGTGCTTGCCGAATGGGGGTGTAACTGACCTCAAGCTGTTGTGCTAATTGTTCTTGGCGAAGCCATTCTCCGGGCTGCATTTCGCCAGATACGATCTTGTCGCGTAGCAATTGATAAGTGAGCTCCGCGAGAGATTTATGCTGTCTTGTTAGTGAGGTCAACTCTTCCATCTCGGTCTCTGTTTAATTCGTACTCTTGTGACTTACCAAAAAGGTTTTCCATCTCTTTTCATACGCGATAATATAATATATAATATATAATAAACAAATTGTCAAGAGATTCTTATAACATGGATCTCATGACACTTTCCCAAAGATACTGATCTATGTTCAACCAGATACGCTATCAAAGGAGTATGAAATAAGTTTTGTCCTTGCTATGCAACTGCCTCTGGCATTGTACGGCGTCTGGTTGTTACGCAAATACCGGCACCAAACACCTACGCCTTTATACCCGGTCGACGCATAACCAGGTTTTTTCCAAGCATTTCATCAGCGCACATTTTAACCACGTGGCGGTGAGAAACTGTAATGATAACGGGGGAGCGGGGATAACCCTTGATTAGGCACCCCCTTTGAGTACCAGCGCCCAGGGGAATGAGATCGATGAACAGCCGCTACCAGGTAGGTAACCGCTCTCGTTAGGTATGGTAAATATTACATCGCTATTTGGCACGTCGTGTTCTTTTTTGCCGTGTATAATCTAACTATCGTTTTATATTTTGAGGAGGATGAATAATTAAACTTGCTGCTCCAAAGCAACTTACCCCAACAGCATATCTATCGATTTCCGCATTTCTAATTATATTGGGGACAATTCTCGGGCTGGCTGCCTGTGGGCAGTTGACCGGCACAGACTCCGAAGTTCCAGCTGGAGGTACCCCTGAAATAACAGATGGGCATTCAATCGTCTCCAGCCCAACTCCTGAGGATGCCATAGAGGAGACTCCAGAAACGGAATCTGAAGCGCCTGACCGGCTTTCGCTTGAAGACCTCCAGAATGCCGCATACCCGCTGGAATACGCGAGTTCCGGTACAGCACAGCTTGTGAACGGCGTGTTCCGCGAGCAGGCTGCCCCCGATTCAGCCACGGAGACCATCATCCAACTTTCCGATTTTGTAAACTTCGATGAGCTGGAATCCACGCCGGCAGCGGCGGTGGTTCTGATATCCGATCCAGGGGGAAGCGGCACCTTTTACGACCTGGCTCTGGTTGGTACACAGGCTGGAAAACCGGTTGTACTTGGGACGGCTTTCCTGGGAGACCGCATCGTAGTCAAATCCCTGCAATTGGCAAACGGTCAAATCGTGGTAGAGATGACCACCCAGGGACCCGACGACCCAATAGTATCTCCCAGCCAGGAAGTGCGCAGCACCTATGCACTTCAAGAGGGCGAACTGGTACTGGCGAACAGCGAGATTCTGGCTCCTGAGCAGTCCAAAGCTGAGGCAGGCAACCAATTGACCGGCGCCGTCTGGCAGTGGGTCCACTTCACAGATCCAATGGGCGAATTTGATGTGCCAGATTCGGAAAACTACACCCTTGAGTTCTTTGAAGACGGCACTCTCCATATCCAGGCTGACTGCAACGACGCCAATGGTACGTACAGTGACGAGGATGGCAGCATCAACATTGAAATCGGTCCAATGACCCTGGCAGCCTGCCCACTGGGATCGCGGAGCGAGGAATTCCTCCAGAACCTGGGCTTCGCAGCGATATATTTCTTCCAGGAGGGGAATCTCTTTATGGATTTGATGGCAGATGGCGGCACAATGAAGTTCCAACCTGATATTCAAAGTAACTAATCATATATTCGAAAGGAGTTCATCATGCACGTAGAAGTTCTATATCGTCCAGCTTTCGCGCTGGCAATGGTCACCCTGGATCGTTTAGAAACGGTCCAGGCCGAAAGTGGGGCAATGGTCAACATGTCCCCGGATCTGGAGATGGAAACCGGGGCAAAAGGTGGTTTCTTGAAATCAATCTCCCGCAAGATGTTTGGTGGTGAAAGTTTTTTCCTCAACACCTACACCTGCAAAGCCGACGGTGCTCTCATCGCTCTAGCGCCTCCTTTGCCTGGAGATATCTCCGTCATTGAGATGAAAGGTGAAACCCTGATGGTGCAATCCGGCTCCTATCTGGCCTCCTCTAAGGGGATCGAGGTAGATACCAAGTGGTCGGGGGCGAAAACATTCTTCGGCGGTGAAGGTCTGATCATGCTGAAAGTTAGCGGCACCGGCACCTTGATCGTCTCAAGTTACGGCGCTATCCATCCTATGGAGCTGGAAAAAGATCAAAAAATCGTAGTGGATACCGGGCACATGGTCACATTTGAAGAACAGGTTGATTTTAAAGTGAAGAAGGTTGCCGGCTGGAAGAGCACATTGTTCAGTGGCGAGGGCTTGGTGGTCGAACTGACTGGACCGGGACACGTCTCCCTGCAAAGCCGTAGCCAAGATTCTTTCCTCTCCTGGCTGATACCGCGCCTCCCCCAGCAGACCACCTATGTGAGTTCTGGCGACTAATCTTCGAAAGCGCACAGAGTAGTTCCCCCAGCCTCAAACGAGTGGAACTATAATTCGATTAAATTTGTGAATTTGTGATCCACAGAGGGAAATTTGCCCATGAGGGGGACGATTCTTGATGTCGGTAAAGGTGTCCGGCAGGACGAAACTACCGACTTCTGGGCTGTTTATCATGTTATTTATGAGGATGCAGATTTTTATTCTGATAACGATAACGCTCTTGTTGGCAGGTTGTAATGGTGATGTGCTGCATGCATCCGACGCTGACTACGCCGCAGCCGAAGCCGTTTATCAATAAACACCATTTCACAACCGTTGATTAATCTCAAAGATTTCGCCCATCAATAACTGAATATGTTCACATCATGAGTACGATTTCTGACAGGAAGAAAGGTGATCAGAAAGGGTATCAAAAAAAGATCTACTTGACTCAACTTGCTTATTATCTTCATAATAAATTATGCGGATATAATAAAACCATGGATAATCTACCATTGAATCAAATTCTTAAAGGCGACTGTGTTGATATTCTCCACTCCATCCCCGAAAAAACCATCGACCTGATTTTCGCTGATCCTCCATATAACCTTCAGTTGCAGAATGAACTTTATCGACCGAACATGACGAAGGTTGATGCTGTGAACGATAAGTGGGATCAATTTGATTCATTTCAAGCGTATGATCAATTCAGTCAAAAATGGCTAGATGCTTGTAAACGTGTTCTAAAACCAACAGGAACTTTGTGGGTAATTGGTTCGTATCATAATATCTTTCGGATTGGTAGGATTATGCAGGATCTTGGATATTGGTTTTTGAATGATGTTATTTGGATAAAAACAAATCCAATGCCAAATTTCCGTGGAGTCCGATTTACTAATGCACATGAAACTTTAATTTGGGCGAGCACAGGTCAAAAAGCCAGATACACATT
>CBFDCK010000175.1:0-5546 GCA_965603285.1 uncultured bacterium | reverse complement strand
GCAGGTCACGGGTGAGCTTTGGTTTTTCACCCTCCGATCTTATGTAGCTGAACCAGCCAGTGCGGTGGAATCCCATATATATACCTTGTCTATAAAGTCCCAATAAGTATAACCTAGCTTGCTAGAACGGTGGTGTGGATTGGTTGCAGATAGTAATATTTGTACTTTAGCATTTCCTGTGTAAGAGGTAATTGCGCTGCTTGACAACTGGCTCGATATACACGAGCTTGGCACTCCAAAATGCCTATGGACTGCTAAGCATGCTCCTGGTATGAAAGTCCTTAAGCATCCGTCCTTCGGATGCCAGCCATGCTTCAGCTTTATTACCAAAAAGGGGGCTGTCTAATAAGTTGTAGGGCGGCTATCCTAGCCGCCACCTGTGGGGGCAAATATAGAAACCTGCCCTACTGGGAAGAAGATTTATGTTCTTTTGGGACAGCCCCACTCCAAAGAACGAATGCGGAATCCGGCAAGCAAACAAAACGCTTGCTTAACGGATGCTTTGGCATACTGGCTCAAAATTAATGAGCTTGGCATACTTCGTATGCTCGGCGAAATGCATGTGCACTCCAAAGGCTGTCGCACACCAAAGAATATTGTGATGCAATTCCCAGGGATTGGGAGCCGGCTCGAAATACACGAGCGGCTCAAACTACATGAGCCTGGCAGCTGGGAAGAGGAGATTCAGGTAACTAGAGATATAATCATTAAGTGAAAAGGATGGTTGTGGATGAGAGATTCAATCATAAAGCAGGACTGCCTCGTAATCTATAAAAAGCGACCAGGGCGCGTAGTTCGAATTGGGGAAAAGCTGGTGATCGCGATGCAGGATGGAAAGCAAATAAAAGTCCGCCCTAAGGATGTGACGCTCCTGCACCCAGGACCCGTGAAACGCCTGGACGAGCTGGGGTCGCTTACGGGTGAGGTTGAACTGGCGTGGGAGATCATATCCGAAAGCACGGGCGATCCGGTAATCCATCATGACCTCCGGGAGTTGGCAGAACTGATATACGGGGAATATTCACCCGCCACCGCCTGGGCGGCGTGGACCTGGTTGGATGATGGTCTATACTTCGAAGGGAGTGTTGATATTCTGTCCGCTCGTTCGCCCACAGAAGTGGCACACGCGCGTGAAACCCGGGAAGCGCGTGAGACTGAAGCACTGGCATGGGGTGAATTCCTGGAGCGGGTCAGGGTGGGAGAAATCATCCCCGAAAAAGATGGTCGTTATCTTCGAGATGTGGAGGATTTAGCCCTCGGGCGGACTGATGACAGCCGCGTTTTACACGCATTAGGCCGCGCCCAGCGCCCTGAGACTGCCCATGCCCTGCTTTTGGAGCTTGGCTATTGGGATCATACGCTTGATCCCTACCCGCTTCGCCTGGAGCTGCCCACCACACTGACCGAGACTGAACTTCCAGCACTCCCAGATGAAGAGCGCCGCGATCTGACCCATCTGGGCGCGTTTGCCATTGATGACCGCGGCAGCCAGGATCCTGATGACGCCGTGAGCTTAGAATCGCTGCACTTGGAAAACGGTCAGCTTACCGGTGGGCGCATCTGGGTGCACATAGCGGATGCAGCTGCCCTTGTGGGGTCTGATAGCCCAGCTGATTTGGAGGCGCGCCTCCGCGGGGCGACCCTCTATCTGCCGGAAGGAACAGTCCCCATGCTTCCTGCCGGGGCATTGCAGGTCTTGGGTATGGGTTTGAAGGAGGTATCCCCGGCGCTCTCGTTTGGTATTGAAATAAATGCCGCCGCTGATATAGAAGATGTAGAAATTGTGCCCAGTTGGGTAAGGGTTGAGCGCTTGAATTACGAGGATGTAGAGGATCGCCTTGACGATGAACCATTTGCGAGCTTATACCGGTTGGCAGAGGTTTACCAGGAACGTCGCCGGGTTAATGGCGCGCTTTTTATCGACCTGCCGGAGGTCAAAATGCACATGGATGATGGCCGGGTCATGATCGAGGAGATAAGACCGACCCGCAGCCGGGACCTTGTGCGGGAGGCGATGCTCATGGCAGGTGAGGCGGCGGCGCGTTTCAGTGTTGAGCATGATATCCCATTCCCATTTGTGACGCAAGGCGCGTCTGAAAAAGCCAACTTGGTTGATGATGCGTCACAGCTAGTTTCTGGAGCGCGGGATTTGGCGGGTGACTTTGCCAAACGGCGCACTCTCAAACGCAGCCAGATCAGCGGGCAATCAGCGCCCCATGCGGGTGTCGGTCTGCCAGCCTACAGCCGGGTGACAAGTCCTCTGCGGCGCTACCTGGACCTGGTGGCACACCAGCAGCTGCGGGCGTACTTGCGGGGCGAGGTGCTCTTGGGGGAGCAGGAGATACTCGAGCGGGTTGGGGCTTCCGAAGCAGTTACTGGCAGCCTGAATTATGCCGAGCGACTCGCCCGCCGCCACTGGACGCTGGTCTACTTCATGCAGCATCCCGAATGGCGCGGCGAAGGGGTGCTGGTGGAAAAGCGCGGCTTGCGCGCTAAAGTGATCGTTCCCGAACTGGCGTTTGAAACTCAGATACACCTTAAGGGGGATTTGCCGCTCAACAGTGTATTGTCCCTGGAATTGAAGGGGGTGAATTTGCCGGAGTTGGAAGCGTATTTTACAATAAGCTAAGACTTCCGCTATTCCCCAAACTCCACGTCCGCCGGCATGCCGGGTTTAAGTTTGCCCTGCGGGTCGTCCACCGCCAGTTCGATGGCGAATACGATCGTGCGGCGGTCTTCCTGGGTCTGCACGTTGCGAGGTGTGTACTCAGCCTGATCGGCGATGCGGACCACCACGGCGCTAAAAACCTCGTCCGGGAAAGAATCGGCGCTCACTGTCGCGTTGTCTCCCAGGTTGATCTGCCCATAGCGGTCTTCTGGGATATAAACGGTGACGGTAAGTTTGTCTAATTGACCGATGGTCATGGCAGCGATGCCCGGCTGGATCACTTCCCCGGGTTCGACGTTGCGCACCAGCACGACACCATCGACAGCAGACCGTACGAGATGCTGTTCTTTCTGGATGTCAAGCAGATTCAGCGCGGCCTGCGCCTGCGTAACTGCTGCTTCCGCCTGCTCTATCACTGACTGTGCCTGGCTCACCACTACTTTCGCCTGTTCAGCGGCAGCTTCGGCTTGTTTGGGAACGATCTTATTAGCCGTAATCTGAGCTTCCAGGACCGCAACATCGTCAGGGTCTGGTCCATCCTGTAAATCTGCCAGATCCTGTATTGCCTTATCCTGGTTTGCCTGCGCTTTCTTCAGATTGGTCTCATATTCCAACCTTCGTACGGCCGAATCAAAGTCACTCTGGGCGTCCTCCAGGTCTTCCTTGCGCTTCTTACGCACGGCATCACTGCTGGATTTATATTTGTACGGTTCGAACTTCTCCCGCGCCTGGTCAAGTCGTTCTTTCATCACAGATACGGCTTCCATAGCAGAAAATTCCTGATGATTTATCGGTACAGTGAAATTGTCCAACTGGTACTGGGCATCGCGCTCAGCCCGGTTGGCAACCGAGACCACCTTTAAGGCTTCTCCTCTGGCGACTTCGACATTATCGTGGAGATCGTCAAGCGCCTGCTGCACGGGGAGTAGTACGACCTCGGCGGCGGCATCTGCGGCTTCCACATTGACCTCTGCTGCGCGCAGGCTTACTTTCGCCAGCTCGAGCCCAGCTTGAGCGGTGCCGAGATTTGCTTGGGCGGATTCGAGATCAGCGAGAGCCAGTTCGTGATGCGCTTCCAGTGTTTTTTCCTCCAGCACGAATAATGGGTCACCGGATTGAACCTGATCGCCTTCGACGGCATAGACCTCGGCGACGCGCCCGGCTTGTTCTGGGGAGACGATGACATCCACGGCTTCAACGATGCCTGAAGCCTGCAGTTGCGCTTCGTCGCCCCCCGTTAAGTTAAGAGAATCACATCCCGTGGCAAAAAGGATTAGTATGATTGTCGCGCTGTAGAATGCCAGTTTATGAGTCATCTTCATTTTTTCCTCCATAATATTCGAACCAGTGTAATCCCATTTTCCGGAATGAAAGTTTCAATCATCGCTCATACTCGCAATGTAAACATCTTCCAGGGAAGGTTCGATCACTGTCATGTGCAGGATCTCGATTCCATTTTGGCGTAATAATTCGGAAATCTGCGCTTTACTGCTCTTTATATCAACTGCGACGACGTGCACTAACGCGCCGTAAAGGGACACTTCTTCTAAAGACAGATCGCTTGTCTCAGACAGATCGCTTGTCTCTTGAGCATCCCTCAGGATTTTTATAGTGCGCTCGGGGTCATCTGGAGCGATCTCCAGGACCTGACTGTGCATTTTTTCATCCTTGATCTGCTCCGGTGAACCGCTGGCGATCAGCTTCCCGCGCTGGATGAGTGCCAAGCGGTGACAGTGCTCGGCTTCGTCCATGTAGTGAGTGGTGACGAAGATCGTGACATGCCGCTTAACCAATTCGTACAGCAAATCCCAGAAGGCTCGCCGGGACAGCGGGTCTACGCCAGCAGTTGGTTCGTCCAGGAAGATCAGCTCGGGTTCGTGCAGGATCGCCGCTCCGAGAGCTAGCCGCTGCCGCCAACCGCCTGCCAGATCCTGGGTTTTCGTTCGTTCGTGACCCTCTAATCCAGCCATCTGAACTGCGGTGTGCATGCGCTCTTTTAGCACCTCATTCCTTAAGCCATACGCTTTTCCGTAGAATGTCAGGTTCTGCTCTACGGTCAGATCATTATACAGGCTGAAACGCTGCGACATGTAACCAATGCGGGGGCGGATTTTACCCGGATTTTGGATGATGGGAACACCCAGGATTTCAATCCAGCCTTCTGTTGGACGCAGAAGCCCGAGCATCATGCGTATGGTGGTGGTCTTGCCGGAGCCGTTCGGTCCTAAGAGTCCGAAGATTTCTCCTTTGTGGACTTCGAAATCGATTCCGTCGACGGCTGTAAAGTCCCCAAACCTTTTTACCAGTCCGCGTACTGTGATAGCGTTTTCCGTGGATGACATTTGATTAATTATTCCCAATCTAGTGATCGCCTGACAAACAAGATAGAAAATGAGCCGATCACCAATCCCAGAATTATCAGGATCAACACCTGGGACCAGAGCACATCCAGACCGGCTCCTTTTAGCATTATCCCGCGCAAGATAGCCAGCCAGTGATGGGCGGGAATAAAATAAGCAATCCGCTGCAGGATTATGGGCATCGACTCAACAGGCGCAACGTACCCGGTGAACATAAAGTCCGCCATTCCGACGACCATTACCAGTAAGAACGCTTGTTGTTGGGTGCGCGAGATGACCGAGATAACCATACCTTTCCCCAGCTCGACGAAAATATAACCGAAAGCCAGGATGAGCAGCAATGGGAGTGAGCCGCGCACAGGTACAGCGAAAACAAAATGCACCACTCCTAACATTAAGAAGAAATCGACGAAGCCAATGATTATTACGGGGATGGATTTTCCAATGATTATCTCCAGGGACGAAAAGGGCATCACCAGAAGCTGTTCAAGTGTGCCAAGCTCGCGCTCGCGGGAGAA
>CBFDCK010000174.1:0-5581 GCA_965603285.1 uncultured bacterium | reverse complement strand
AGATAGAAAATGCGGGTAGATTTTTACGCCACTTTACGACAGATTGTTGGAACAAAATCGGTTGATTTCCCCCTCCCGGATGGCTCCACAATTGGTCACTTGTTAGAAGAAGTCTTTATTCGCTATCCAGCTATGCGTTCGGAATTATTAGACGACGAGGGACAGCTTCACGGGCATGTCCATGTGCTTGTGAACGGGCGCGATGTACCCTACTTGGAAAATACCCTGAATTCACTCATTCATATCAGTGATACCATCAGTATTTTTCCGGCTGTGGGTGGCGGATGATGCCCACCCGTGAAAGATTTGTTCAAGAAGTGCGTGGGATTCCACAGTGGTTGCTTGAAAAGTATATTCATGACTTGGGGGGAGTTATTTCTGAAGACGGGTGCATTAACGGACACGGATGGACGGTATATTTGGAACAACAGGAAAATTATTGCATAGGCTCGCTCGAAGTAGGACAGATCGGACTGGTCTTGGAGGCGGAACCGGATGTATTTGATGAGATCAGATCTGCATTGGAAAAGAAATTGCTCCGGGCGGGTGGTTAAAAAAAGGAGTCGGCGCACCGAGTTTATGGGTGCGCCGACTTTCGTAATCCAAACTAGGTACTATAGAATCTCAAGCTCCTTTAGCTTCGATTCTGGCACAACCCCTTGCTCCCATCCACGTGCTGCGTAGTATTCTTCAAGCATTTCGTCCAGCTCGCAGACGTGTCCTTCTGAACCGGGCATTGTTGATTTCTCCTCTAGGAAGCGTTTGGGTAAGTAATCACTACCTTCACGGAAACCATTCAAGTTGTTGTAGTGGCGCTCAAGGTTGTAGATTCGCTCGCCTGTTTTCAGTACGTCGTCAGCAGTTATTTCCTCTCCTAACATGGCGCTGTACTGCAAAGCAAATTCTTCTGCTCCCTCAGCGAACGTGCTGAACTTGCATAAATCCAGGCTGTCCGTGAACGCAAACAGGTCTTGGAACAGCTTTAACAATTCGCCTTTGCCCTCATGATCCAGCGGATCGGTCTTGAGTGGGATAAGCCCCAGCTCGCTGGCAGGCGTATAGCCTCGCAGGTGGCAGGCGCCGCGGTTGCTGGTAGCGTAACCGATGCCCATGCCCTTCATGCCGCGCGGGTCATAAGCGGGGATGGCCTGTCCCTTGACCGTCATGGCGAGCTCGGGATGCCCGAAGGCTTTGGCTGTTCTTTCGGTGCCCTCCGCAAGTGTATCGCCAATACCTTCGCGGAAAGCGGTCTTGCGGATGGTTTCGATCATTGCAGGTTGATCGCCCCATTTCAGACCTCCAGCGCCGTTAGTATAACCTTTTTGGCTGGCTTCCATATAAACTGAAAGGACATTACCGATTTCGATCGCATCGAGCCCATAGTCGTTGCAAAGATCAATCATGTAGGCAATGCTGGCAATGTCATCATTGTCGCAGTTTGCGCCCATTGACCATGCAGATTCATATTCGACACTCTCCATGTGCAGACCAGCGTAGGGACCTTCTTTGATCTCGACCTCTTTCTTGCAGGCAACCGGGCAGGCGTGACAGGTCGGGTCGTTCACCAATATGTGCTCTTTTACGTACTCACCGCTGATCTTTTCTGCTTTATCGCCAAAAGAGGTGAACTGGCTGTTTGAAGCGGGCAGAGCGCCCATATCGCTGGCGATGTTCATTAGCACGTTCGTCCCATAGACCGAGAGTCCGCCCTTGCGCGGGCTGGTGGCGTTATTTTCGTCCATGATCGCCGCCAGGGCTTGTTTATGGGCCAATTTCCAGGCCTCAGGATCCACCGGCTTGGGGAAACTCTTTTCGGCTTTAACGACAATAGCCTTCAGGTTCTTGCTGCCTCCCACGCAGCCTGTGCCGCCGCGGCCGCTGGCGCGATCCAATTCGTTGATCCAGGCGGCAAATTTTGAAAGATTTTCACCGGCTTGACCGATCGCGATCACGCTGAGGTCATCTTCGCCATATTTGTTTTTGAAGAATTTGACAGTATCGTGGACTCCTTTGCCCCAGACCTGCGAAGCGTCCAGGATTTCAACACTACCATCATGGACGTAGGCATATACGGGTTTTTCGGCTTTACCTTTGAAGATCAGTCCATCGAAACCAGCCCAGCGCAGGCGCGCCGCCGCCCAACCGCCTTGATGGCTGTCGGTGACCGTACCGGTCAGTGGTGATTTGGTGACGACCGCCAGGCGCCCGCTCATATTGGCTGCCGTGCCGGTGAGCGGTCCGTTCATGAAGCATAATATGTTTTCCGGTGAGAGGGGGTCAACTTGCGGACCGTTCTCAAAGACATATTTAACACCCACACCACGCGCTCCAATATATTTGTGTGCCCACTCTTCTGGTATGGGTTCATAGGTAATTTTTCCTGCTGTTAGATCAACATGACCAACTCTATTTGCATAACCTCCAAGTGCCATAGCATCCTCCGTAAATATAGATTCTAGTATCAGAAACAACACTGAGTATTATTTGCCAAAGTACCGATTAAATCTGGCTGACGGGCACCTCCTTTTTCTTATTCATAAATGTTATATTCCTATCCACCGGAATAGGGTAATAAATTTATCGAGGTTATGTTCTTTATTTCACAACTAATATTAACATTGTATGGGCTATAAAGCAATTCTAAAAAAAAACTTAATAATGGGGTAGGATTTCATCAGAACTCTTTGTCAGAGGCTGCATCTCTCCTAAACGCTTCAACTTCATACGCACTTCCCGCCATTGTACTTTAGAGACACCAAGTTTCTGGCGGATCTTATCGCGCTCCATTCCCGAGCGCCAATCGTTCAGGGCGCACGTCCAGCGGCACATGTCGAAGGAGAGGTGCTTCTCGAGGGCGGCTTCTTCGCTCAGGTCTTCTAACAGGTATTCGAGTCGTCTCGGCGACCAGGGGAAAAGGCGGTCATCCAGTTGGAATTGGGTTCGATATTCGTGATACGCTGCAACCCATTCCTCCGGCAAAGATATCTTGCGTTCTTTATAGCGCTGCTGCGGGCTTGCGTAACGTACGAACAGCAGCGGATCGTTGGGAGCGTCCAAATCGATGTGGTTCGGACTGAGCGCCAGGCATTCACCCTTTTTAATACCGGTATACAGCAGTAGGGCTGCGAGAGTGTAATAGCGCGCCTCGGGTTTTGCGCCTTGGCGGTGAATGTTTGCAGCGTCTAATACAGCCTGCGTCTCGTCGGGGGTCAACACAACGGGAAGGGGGCTGATTACTGACTTCTGGGGGATCTTTTCAGCCGGGTCGATTAGTAAGACCCCGTTTTTATTCAACCAGCGGAAGAAAGCCTTGATGGAAGTGATCCGACGTGATAGAGTTTTGGGGCTGCAAGGGACACCGCGCCCGGTTTGCATCCAATCCAGGAAGTTGTTGATATCCAAGGTAGTGATCATTCCGATCGAACGATCGGCTGGCAGGTAGGCAGCCAAAAGACGCAAATCTGCGCTGAAGGCTTTCACGGTGTGGGGAGACAAACCCTGGTCATCGAGATATATTCTCCAGGCTTGTATCGTTGGGGTCAGGGGCGTGTTGGGTGTGATATGAGCAGTACCCTCGGTATAAGAGGTGGTTGATTTTCGGTTTTCGGGAGACATAAGGACCTCCTGTGGGATTGCGGATAGAATTTTCGCATAGCCGAACACAAATAGTTTAGTCCATCATGGTTGCATTGTCAACTGGTTTTCCATAAGTGTGTTAGCCCAAAGCAGGCGTTTACCACAGTGGTTCCGATTGAGCCTCGCTTGAGCACTATGGGTTGATCCTGGACCATTAGAAATGCCTTGCCCTATAGTCTCATATTTTCGATTGGAGTATGTGGTGAAGTCAGCTAATCTGGTGTATAATTTGGCGGGCTTCGATATTCAAAAAAATATAGCCGCTGAACAATTTAAGAATGTCATTGCGAAGCAGCACTCGCTAGTATAGTGTCATTGCGCGGCAGCGTTAAGCATCTGTTCTTTAGATGCCGGCTACCGAAGCATGCGTTTCCCCAAGCAGTGCCCTTTACTGCCCAGTGTCATTGCCATGCATTTTGTGAAGCTCATGTATTTTGAGCCAAATATGCCAAGCTCAACGAAGTTGAGCCGCCCAACATTCTTAGCTCAGGATAAAAGGAGGACAGATGAAATCGATCTGGCTCGTGACTCTGTTGTTAATATTTACGATCTTTTTTGGCGCCTGCCAATCGGCGCCCGCACCTCAAACGACTGAGGTGACTGCTCAACCTGTAGTTGAGGGTGAAGTATATCCACCTCCGCCAGGTGAGTCGTTGGCACAAGTAGAACCTGAAACTGGTGCATACCCTCCTCCATTGGATATACCTGTACTGTCTGCAGGACTTTATCCTTACTTTCAGGATAATGACGAAGTTGAATGGTGGCACGCACAGGCGTTGATCATGAACGGAGAGGTGGAACGAGTAGTTCAAACCCATGCGCTCAAAGTTACCCTGCTTCTCAAAGACGGCAGAGCTCTGGTGACCGTTGAACCAGAAATTGATGAGGTGCTTGAGGTTATCAAACTTTGCGGTGAGAAATGCGTGGATATTGTAGTCGCGACAGAATAGTTTTTCTGCTTTTGGGCTTTATTATCCGGTAGGGGGAAGTTCACCATCCAGTCCTAGCTGTGGTGCAATACCTCGCATGGCCTGGATCACATTATCAACGTGCTCCCACAGCGGCACACCGAATTCTTCTGCCGCCCCGGAAATTTCCTCCCGATTAGCGCCGGCTGCAAAGGAGCGATCTTTCCACTTTTTCTTCACAGATTTGACCTTCAGATCGTGTAGGGATTTAGAAGGTCGCACTAAAGCCACCGCAACGATCAAACCGGTGATCTCATCGCAGGCGTAAAGGGCTTTTTCCATGAGCGTCTGTCTGGGCACTCCGGTATGGTCGGCGTGGCTCTGGATTGCTCTGACGATTTCTTGCGGCACGCCGCGCTCCCGCAGGATTGGGACGCCGTGCTGGGGGTGCTGTTCAAGCGTCGGGTGAATCTCCCAGTCAAAATCATGCAGCAGTCCGCTCATACCCCATATCTCAATATCCTCGCCGTACTTCTCGGCGTAAAAACGCATTGCAGCTTCGACAGACAGCATGTGACGGATTAGGTTCTCATTTTTGACGTATTCTTGAACGATAGCGTACGCTTCGTCGCGGGTCATTGCGCCTCCAGTGGAAAGATTGGTTCAGGATTTCCCAGGATGGGTTCTGGGTGACTCACATGTACTTGCCACAATGCGATTGCTGTGGCGGGGAGTTCGCGCAGGTTCCAGTACAACAATGACCTGCGGCGGTATGTGCGCATATCGGCATCCACCCCGATTGCGGATATCCCCAAGGCATTGCAGGTATAGATTGTGCGCGGCAGGTGAAACCCTTGCGTTACCAGGATGGTCTCCCGCAGACCGAAGATGTCGCCCGCCCGGTAGCACGTGTCGTAGGTCCTGCGTCCGGCGTAATCAAGCACGATATCGTCTTCGGGTACACCAAGCTGCATGGCGAACGCTTTCATTGCTCCTGGTTCGTTGTAGTCTACATGGCTGTTATCGCCGCTCATCAG
>CBFDCK010000173.1:0-5593 GCA_965603285.1 uncultured bacterium | reverse complement strand
GGTGGTTCAGAGCCGTCGAAAGGTACGACCCACAAACCGTTGTTCTTGTACCACAACCCTTCCCCTTCCGTCCCGTAGTAAGCGATCCATTTGCCATCCGGTGAGAAGTTAGGCATGGACTTTCCACCGATATGCGTCTCAATCTTCCTGATATCGCCTCCCGCGGCTGGCATAACAAAAAGGTCCACCGCATCTATATCAAAATCGGGATTTTCGCTGCGGTTGGACATATAGGCAAGCCACTCACCATCTGATGACCAGTTCGGATTCTGCTCATCGTAAACGGGGTGGTCGGTTAATTGCTTGGCTCTGCCGCTACGGGCGTTAACGCTCCAGAGGTGCAAACGCTCTTTAGGCAGATAGCCGTAGTCGTCGAGCTTGTAGAAAACCCGTTCGTAATGGCGTGACACAACGCCCAATTTCTTTTTCTGCTCATCATTCTGCGCCTCAAGCTTTTCCGGATCCGTTTTGCGCACTGCGCATACGACACGTCTCCCATCTGGGGACCAGACATACTCCGTAATCGTGCCTTCAATAGTGGTCAATGGATGCGCTTCACCGCCGTCCACTGGGATGAGATAGATTTGGGGCGGCTTTTCTTTATCTCCCCGGTTCGATAAGAAGGCAATTCGGTTCCCGTCTGGTGACCAGCGAGGATGGGTGTCGTTCTGGTCGCCAGTTGTGAACTGGCGGGTGTTTCCAGTTTTAGTCGGTACAAGCCACAGATTGGTGAATTTCTCTTCTGTCTTTTGGTCTACTCGTTGGACGGTGTAGACCACATGGGCACCATTTGGCGATAATCGAACATCTGAGATGGTTTCAATTTTATACAAATCTTCAGCCGTGATGCTTCTCTTTTTGCGAGCTGGCATGTGAAGCTCTCCTTACTTTCTAATATTGATTCTGTACATCCTATCTAATGATTGTGGTTGAGACACAGCCGAATATTATAGCATGAGGCAGTCTACCGGAATTTAAAGAAGCGAAAGAAAGAATGAAAATAACTATCCTTCTGGTTCGTTATCATACTGGATTGGTGCAATATCTCTGGGATGGCTCTGGGGTGGGGTTCCGAGTTCACGTGGATAATAGAAAGTTTGACGAAGTTTCCCTGTGATGGGGCCTGAATGGTGATATCCTTGGTATGTGCCCCAGAACTGCATCCAGCGGAACCATAAAATATTGCTCAGATTGGTCCTTAAGACCCGTTTACGTACCGCGTGCCATATGTCGTTGAAGATGTTGGTAGAGACCAGGCGCAGAAACTCTGTCAGATTGAACCGCTCTTGCGGAAAGATACGCTTAAAACCCATGGCTTCACGCCGGTAGCGGTTATATACATCTCGAGGGGTTTCATTGTGAACGTGTATGACTTCTGCTTCGGAGATATAGGATATGGCGTAATCTTGACCCATAGCCCACTGCGCCCATTCCAAGTCTTCCAGACCAGTCAAGGATTCATCATAAGCATGCAGTTCCCACAGGCTGCGGCGGATGGCGGCATTGGCATTGTTGCAAAATGGGTGAGTCTGGTGAGAATGAGATTGGTCAGGGAACCATTGAGTGAATATCTGGTTTTCGGAGAATTTGGTGGTGGTATCACCGCGCTGTTTGCCATAGGTTAACGCTACTTGCGGATCGTTAAATGGACTAAGTAGTTTTTCTAACCAATCATGATACACGGGATATACGTGGGCGCTGGCGATGACGACGAATTCTCCCTTTGCTTGGGCGATGCCGCTATTTAGAGAACGTCCAAAGGTGAATTCATTAGGCTGGATGTGCAGGATAGTGACCGGGTAAGAAGCAGCAATTGTTGTGGTTGCATCTGTAGAGCCCGAATCTACCAGGATAATCTCTGGGTCCTGGATGTTTTGCTGAACAATGCCATCAAGCAGACGACCGATGTGTTTCTCTTCGTTATATGAACGAATGACTATTGAACATTTCATGGTTCTCTCATGATAGTCATTTCAGTGAAGATATATATGAACAATGTTAATACCTTGTCGACTCCTGACCGTTAAAGAATTAGCTACCTTTTGTGCAAACTAATCATAGCGCGGATTTTCGAACATCCAACTGGATTTGACTGCTGGGTATCCACCAGGTCATTATTATACCTGGCGTTCTAATAATTTTCATTACACCAAAGCTAAGAATTTTATAACGAGGTAAGAATTCGGGGTGTTTGAGCATCAATAAAGAAGACGAGCATCACAACTTTTTTCTCCTTCATTTCTTCTCCTTCAGAACCGGGCAGCTTGAATGTCTAAAGCTGCCCGGTTCGGTTAATAAAACCTTTATAAGAAAGCCGCTAATTTGGATTTCAGATATTAATTATGGTACTATTTGATACGATTAACTTGAAAGCAGGAGTTTTTTTAGATGACAAACGAGAACACAATCAAGACGATTGCTAAAGTGATGATCGCGGCCGCGTGGGCGGATGGCAGTGTCAGCCCTGAGGAAATAAACAGCCTTAAAGATCTTCTCTTCCAACTTCCGGATATGACTGCCAGCGATTGGTCGGAACTGGATATATATATCGAGACGCCGGTGGGTGAAGCGGAACGAATCCGTTTGGAAGAAGAACTGCTTGCGCAGCTCAAAACACCGGAAGATAAAGCATTGGCTATAGCAGCCCTGAACGAAGTGGTCTCGGCTGATGGTAGTGTTTCGGATTCAGAGCGTGCGATCCTTGAAGAGATCAAACCCATGATCGAATCGGCTGATGTCGCCATCCTTGGTCCGCTTTCCAGGTTGATGCGTGGCTCCATAAACCGCCGTTCCCAGGATGCGGCAAATGCTCCCAACCGCGAAGTTTATCTCGAGGACTTTACCCATAATAAAATTTTTTACCTCGTAAGCCGCCGGCTGGATTTGGAAAGCGAGGATATCAGCGTATCCGAATCGGTGCTCAGAAAGTTGAGCCTGGCTGGCGGGTTGATGGCACACGTGGCTTATGTCGACCAGGAGGTCACAGAGGCTGAATTTGACGCTATGGCGGACATTTTAGAGGCAAAGTGGGGTGCATCAACCGTAGAAGCTGCCCTGGTCGCAGAAGTAGCGGTATCCGAGACCAGCAAGGGTCTCGATATCTATCGATTATCACGCGAGTTTTTTGAGACCACAACCGCAGAACAGCGAGTTCGATTTTTGGATGTGCTCTTCGCGGTGGCAGATGGGGATGGGCGTGTTTCCTATGAAGAGACTGAAGAGATTCGCCTGATCGCCAAGATGATGAAGCTAACCCACAGGCAGTTCATCGACGCCAAGCTTAATATTCCATCCGAGCGGAGATCAATTTAAAGGGGGACCTTATACAAGTTTGTCCCGACATAGAAGAATAAAAATGTTAAGGTTCTTGATTAGTACAAGAGCCTCCTCTCTGCGAGTTAACTGGTAAAATTCAGGGAAATTCGCTGGAGGTTGGATCAGTATGGCTCGTAAAGAACTGGGACATATCGTATTACAGTGGACCTGCCCAAATTGTAGAGGGATTAACCCCGGACCAGATAAGGTCTGCAATACGTGCGGAGCGCCCCAGCCAGAGGATGTACAGTTCGAACAGCCGGAGCGGCAAGAATTAATCACTGATAAAGAAGTGGAGACCAAAGCCGAGGCCGGCGCGGATATTCATTGTCCTTTCTGCGGGACGCGTAACCCGGCAGGAGCAAAGATATGTTCGCAGTGCGGTGGAGACCTGGTTGAAGGTAGGAAGCGTGAGACCGGGCATGTTGTAGGGGCGTACCAGACCGGACCGGCTGCCATGGTGCGCTGCCCGCACTGCAATGCCGAGAATCCCGACACGGCTAAAGTGTGTTCCCAGTGCGGCGGCAGCATGTGGAGAGAAGAGGATATTGAGACCGCAGAGCCGGCTGCGGAGCCGTCAAGACCAAAAACTCGGACGGGGGTTCCGATTGTTGCTATCCTCGTCTTGGTCCTTTTGTGCGGTGCTCTGGCCGTCTTTGCCTTTTTCGCCATGAGGACCGAAGAGGTGACGGGCACTGTAGAGGGGGTGAGCTGGAAGCGCGCGATCCCGGTTGAAGCCATAGTACCTGTTAGTTACAGCGATTGGCAGGACCAAATCCCGATGGATGCTGAGATTGAGAGCTGCCGGGAAGACATCCGCTACGTCCAGGATGAGCCGGCGCCGAATTCTGTGGAAGTATGTGGTACACCTTATAACGTGGACACAGGCAGCGGTTACGCGCAGGTGGTGCAGGACTGTGAGTATCATGTGTATGATGATTACTGCACCTTTTCTGTCGAGGAATGGCGCCAGGTTGACGTTGTTGTCCTGACTGGAGAGAATTACGCGCCTGAATGGCCTGATCGCGTACTTGAAACTGGTCAACGTTTGGGCGCCAGCAGGGATGAGACTTATGTGATTTTCTTTGACGCCGGTAGTGAGGATTACTCCTATACAACCAGTGATTACAATCTCTACCAGAGTGCCCAACCCGGCACAAGGTGGGGGTTGAACGTTAATTCATTCGGTTCGGTGGTCTCAATCGAGCAATGAAACCGTTTGGTATCTTGTCCGGATAAAAAATAGAATGCATTTCCAAAGCGCCGACATCAATTTTGCAATCGAATTAGACTCACATGACGAGTTGGCATCTTATCGCGATGAGTTCCAGATAAGTGATCCCAACCTCATCTATCTGGATGGAAATTCTCTTGGACGTCTCCCTAAACGAACCGTGGAGTATATGGGTAATGCGATAGAAAGGGGATGGGGAGAGCGTTTAATTCGGGTTTGGAATGAAGGCTGGATAGATACTCCCTCTGAATTAGGGGCGAAAATTGCCAAACTGGTAGGGGCGCAGGCTGATGAAATCCTTGTTACTGACTCGACTTCCGTAAACCTATTTAAACTTGGTCTCGCCGCATTGCGAGTGCATCCCAAACGTTTAAAAATTGTCAGCGATGTCTTCAATTTCCCTTCTGATTTATATATCCTGCAGGGTATTATCGACTTGTTGGGTAATGAACACCGCCTTGAACTGGTCCATTCAACTGACGGTATAATCATTTCTTCCGACGCCGTAAAGGATGCGATTGATGAAGACACCTGCATGGTCACTTTCTCCCATGTAGCCTTCAAGAGCGCCTTTATGTATGATATGGCTTATGTGACCGAATTGGCCCACGATGCTGGGGCGTTGACGCTCTGGGATTTGAGCCATTCTGTAGGGGCTGTGCCGGTGGACCTGAACGGCTGCGAGGTGGATTTAGCCGTGGGTTGCACGTATAAGTACCTGAACGGGGGGCCTGGGTCGCCGGCTTTCCTATATGTGAAACGCGACTTGCAAGATAGATTGATCCCGCCGATCTGGGGTTGGTTTGCTGCCCAGGCGCCCTTTGCCTTTGATCTTAATTTTAACCCTACAACGGATATATCACGTTTCAAAGTGGGAACCCCGGCGATGCTTTCTATGAAAGCCGTAGAACCTGCTGTTGGGCTGCACCTATCAGCAGGGATTGATCGTCTGCGGGAAAAGAGCGTTCAGCAGAGCGAGTACCTGATATTCCTGGCTGAGCAATGGCTGCTGCCGTTGGGATTCTCCCTGGGGTCGCCTCGTGA
>CBFDCK010000172.1:0-5622 GCA_965603285.1 uncultured bacterium | reverse complement strand
GTTGACCCATACCTCAGGTTTGGTTTATGGCGATTCTGAAGGCTCACCCGTGGAATCCGCGGTTTGGCAGGCAGATCGAGAAGCAGAAAAGGTCACGCCCGATGAAACACTTGAGGAATGGATTCAGAGATTGGTCAGACTGCCCCTTGCGCACCAGCCTGGTAGCAAATGGCACTATGGTTTGTCGACCGATGTGCTGGGATACGTGGTTGAGTTGATATCAGGGTTGGCGTTTGATACATTCCTGGAGCAAAGGATATTCGTGCCCCTGGGGATGGTGGATACGGGCTTCTACGTGCCCCAGGAGAAAATCAATCGCTTGTCGGCGTTGTACGGTCCAGCAGAGGGTGGTGGTTTGCAAGTCATTGACGCACCGGAGACGAGCAAGTATTCAAAGCCAAAGAGGTTTCTTTCGGGAGGTGGTGGGCTCGTTTCCACAGCCTCTGACTATATGCAATTTTCTAAGATGTTGCTCAACGGTGGTGAGCTGAACGGTGTGCGCCTGTTGAGCCGGGAAACAATCGAGTTGATGAGGACGAACCATCTGTCTGATGAATTGATTCCAATCGATTTGGATCCTTTGACCCCCTACCTGAGAGGGCATGGCTACGGTCTTGGTTTTGCAGTGATTACGGATGTTGCTCAATCGGGCATGTTGGGATCAGAGGGTGCCTTTTGGTGGGGTGGTGCTGCGAACACCTTCTTCTGGGTTGATCCAAGAGAGAAGTTGATCGGGCTGATTATGCCTCAGTTTACGCCGACTGGTCATTACCCGATTCAGCGGGAGTTCCAGGAGCTTTGTTACCAAGCTATTGTTGATTGAGGATTCCTAGACTACCGTTTGGTGCGTCTTGGTACGCAGGTGACCTCGCTGCGTTTGTCGCAAGGCGGATTAGCTCGAGGCCGTTCTGCACTGGAGTAAGAATGGAAATCACAATCCGAAAAGCCACCCATCAGGATCGTGAGGCATTGTCTGAAATCCATGTCTCGTCAATTCGGGAATTGGGTAAGAGCCACTACTCGGAAGCAGAGATTGATGCCTGGTCAGGAGGAAGAACCCCAGCGCGCTACGAAGAACACATATCTGAAAGACACGTCATCGTAGCCCAGAACAGATCTGTGCCTGTGGGATTTGGCACACTGGATATTACAACTGGAGAGATCCTCCAGCTGTATGTCAGGTCAGAATACGCTCGCAAACGTATTAGGACCCTGATCCTCGATGAACTGCTGTGCGTTGCCAGGGTGGCAGGTCTTCGTGAAGTACATTGCATATCTTCTCTCAATGCCAGGGACTTCTATGTTGATGCCGGATTTCAGCCTGGACAGAAGTGCAAGCATAGATTTAGAAATGGGGGCGAGGTTGACTGCATCCCCATGAAGAAACTACTTGAAGGGAATAATGCAGAACAAGAGGATGCACTTGACGGCTATTCTGCTGGCGCTTCATAGCTGCGAGTGATCCGGTCGTAGTGAGCGCGCCAATCACTGCAGCACATTGAAAAAGGAATCTCTATCAATGACGCAAGAAAAGATCGTTGATATTTACTTGGATGGTAGGCATTATGACCAGCTCTTCACCAATGGGAGTGAAGACCTTCCGTTCTGGATCAGTCAGGCGAAACAATACGGAGACCCAGTTCTGGAGCTCGCTTGCGGAACGGGGCGCATCACGGTCGCTCTGGCGCAGGCCGGATATTATGTGACGGGCATTGACAACGCCGAGGGGATGCTCAGGGAGGCTCGGATTAAGTCCGCTGAGGCAGGTGTAGAGGTCGAATGGATCAAAGCAGATATGCGTGACTTTGATCTCAGTAAAGCATTCTCCCTTATCATCCTTCCTGCCAACACACTTTGTCATCTGCTGGACTTGAGTGATTTCGAAGCCTGTCTGGCGAGTGTTAGAAATCACCTAGCTCCGAATGGTCGCTTCGTTATCGACGTGTTTGTCCCGAAGATGGAGCTCCTGATTAACAAGCCTGACGAGAGATTTCCCTTTTCAGAATACGATGATCCGGACGGCAGAGGGAGAATTGCAGTTACCGAGAGTTACGTATATGAGTCTGACACGCAAATCAAGAGGATCAAGACCTATCACTCGATACCAGGCGAAGATGCCGAGATAGAGGGCGAGTTGAACATGCGTATGTACTTCCCGCAAGAGCTAGACGCACTCCTCAAATTCAATGGGTTCGTACTTGAATGCAAGTACGGCAGCTATAACCAAGAAGCTTTTGATACAATGTCTGAGAAACAACTTGTGGTCTGCCGATTGGCGGAAGATAGTTCTTGATTTAGAACCAGGCGCGTTAACCCCGCATGCACCCGACGCGGAAATCGCTTCCCAAGACTTGCTAACGGACACACTTTTGATTTGACTGAGATTCGAATGCCTGTGACCGCCAAATTATTTACGCATACAAAGAGTGTGGATTTACTTACAGAGAAAAGTCGCCCTACAATGCTATTCAAGCGGACTGCCCAAGCAAGATTTTCATTGAGGTTATGAAAAATTCGGGCTTATTGGGCCTGTGAAATTAATTTCCAATTATGATAAGCTCACTGTTCAAGTGGTGTTTGTACTCCAACCTGGTCTTTAAGCCAAGTTGCGTGTGGGCAGCCGCTTAATAGCGGGCGTTAACCATCTGCACCAGAAAGGGAGCACAGAATGGAGCTTGATGTACTCATCAGAGGGGCACGAACTCGCTTTTCAAAAGGGAGTCTGTTGGACATCGGCATCAAGGACGGACGAGTTCTCAAGATAGGCGCAATCCCAAGTGCCAGAGCAAAGCATACAATCGATGCAGGAGGAAGGCTGGTCACCGAGTCCTTTGTGAACGGACACCTTCACCTCTGCAAGGTCTATACCCTAACAATGGTTGGCGAAGACGCTCTGCGCTCTTACACCAACGGCACGATGGGTGGTGCGATGACTGCCATTGAGCAGGCATCCAGTGTGGAAGAACACTATGATGAAACATGGATCATCGAGAATGTTCGAAAAGCCGTCAACCTCGCAATCAGGTTTGGTAATACTCACATCCGCGCCTTTGCAGACACAGATACCAAGGCCAAGCTGGAGGGCGTCAGGGCTGTGCTCCGAGCGCGAGAGGAGTTCAGAGAGCAAGTGGAGATCCAGGTCGTAGCTTTTCCACAGGACGGTATTGTGAGAGACCCTGGTGCAGAAGACTATGTCAGACAGGCGATGGAGCTGGGCGCCGACGTAGTCGGAGGCATTCCCTGGATCGAGTACACCGATGAGGACGCTCAAAAGCACGTCGATTTGATGTTTACCATCGCCAAGGAATACGATAAGAATATCTCGATGTTGGTTGATGATGCTGGAGACCCAGGTCTGCGGACTCTTGAGATGCTGGCGGTGAAAACCCTCCAGGAAGGGTGGCAAGGACGAGTTACAGCCCATCATGCCCGCGCCATGGCCCTCTATCCAGAGCCCTACTACATAAAGATATAGGCGTTGCTTAAAAAGGCTCGAATTGGAATCGTAAGCGATCCACAGACCGGGCCGCTCCACGCCAGAGTACGTTCTCTTTACGATGCAGGAGTAGGAATTGCTCTCGGACAGGATGATATTGCAGATGCATACTATCCCTTTGGTCGCAACAACATGCTGGAGGTGGCTTTCCTGGCTTCTCATCTGATGTGGATGACAACCTTTCAGGACATGGAGATCCTTTACGACCTGATCACGACGAGAGCCGCGCAAGCGCTGGGCATCGAGGGATTTGATCTACAAGAAGGCAACCGAGCTAATTTAGTCGTACTAAACGCCAAGAGTGTATGGGAAGCGATCTGGTTTCACGAAGAACCGCTGTATGTCATCAAGGACGGGTGTGACATCACTCTAAAGCAATAGCAGACAATTGCGCAATCAAGCAGCAAACTGATGCCTAACCCGGTCGTTGTGCGCCGTCAGGCGAGTACCCTGGGGCGCACAGCCTGCGAGGGGAGCGCAGACCGCAGGCTCCCCTCAAAAAGCTCTGGACACGCAGTGCAGGTTATGCAATCTGTTCGGCTGCTTCGTGAAATGAAGAAAACTGCTCGATGAATTTACTCCAGCCAATCCCACCTATTACAATAGGGGTTACAAAACTCGGGTACCGGAACCCTGACTCTTGAAACATATCATGTAGCATATCGTGTAGAAGGAGGTCTATCATGAATCAATTACTGGTCGTCGGCGGAGCGTCATTCGATGTTCTGCATTTGGAAGATCGAACTGTTGAAAGTGTGGGCGGCGCGGGCATGTATACCGCGATGGCCGCATGTCGTTGTAGATCCCAGGTAGCGATGTTTTATCTTCGCCCTCACCCTTGCCCGGAACCTTTGAAGCCTGTGGCTGCGCGTTTAACGGAATGGCTCGGTCCGGTTATCTCTCCTGCGCAAATGCTTCAGTTTGAGATTTCCTATCGGGGGGGGAAAACCGAATATCTCAAAGTGGCGGTTGATGCTGTGGCAATGCTTTCACCCACAATGCTTCCAGCGGACCTGTCAAAGTATGACCTCGTTCACGTAGGTCCGAAAGGCGATGCGACAAAGCAGTTGTCTTTCATCCAAGCCTGCCGGCAGCGCGGCGCGAAACAGATTTCTGCTGGAACGGGTTTATTTATTGCGGACGAGCAGCCGCAGGCTGTGCGCGCTGTTATGGAACTGAGCGATTACTTTTTTATGAATGATCTGGAAGCCAAGGCTGTGTTTGGTTCCCTTGAATCAGCCTACACCGAACCAGGAAAAGTTATCTATGTCACCCTGGGCGCACAGGGGGCTTGCATCATTCAGGGCCATACTTCCACGTTGATTCCGGCGGTTTCAACCACCGTAGTGGATCCAACAGGCGCGGGCGATACTTTTTGCGGCGCGACGCTGGCCTATCTGCTTCAAAAGGAACATCCCGTCATGGCAGCGCGCCACGCCGTTCCGCTGGCGGCGGAGATGATCACACAGGTTGGTCCCTCTGCGCTTTTGTCTGAGGATCCGCCCCCAGAGGTGCCTCTGGACGCGCGCGTTCAGGTCAATGATGGGCGGGTGCGGGAAGTTGCCGAGAAGATCTCGACTCTGTCTGAAACGTCCCCGTTTCCATTTGTCAGCCCGGAACTTCCTCCTGTCGGACATACCAGGGCGCTGGATTATTTCTTCGCGTTCACGCTGCAGCAGTTTAGTTTTTGGTCCGAGCGAAATAACCGCTATTACCAGCCGCTGATTGCCAGGATCCGCGGTGTCGAACAGAAGGGTTCGGACTATTTGTGGGACGCGTTCTGGCGCCGGGTCGAGGTAGATCCAGATTTCTGTTCTCCAGAACGGCAGGTCAATTTGAGCCGCGAGGAATTGCTGGAGGTCTTTAGAGCGGATAATGGAGATAATCCAATGCCCGCCCTGGATTTGCACCTGGAACAGGCGCGCAAGTATGGGCGCGATATGCTTGCGCTTCAACTCACGCCGCAGGTTGTACTGGATAAAGCCCTGGCATCCGCTCAACCCTTGCAGACTTTTATGGTAACCCTCGATCAGGTTGGCGGTTACAAGGAAGATCCCTTGCGCAAGAAAAGTAGTTTGCTCGCTATGATCCTCAACCAGCGCCCCGAAATGTTTTTACCGTTGCGG
>CBFDCK010000171.1:0-5648 GCA_965603285.1 uncultured bacterium | reverse complement strand
GTCAGGTCGTTATAAAGAGAGAATTTTTGGGACATATACCCGCTGTTGGCGCGCACTTGCTCAGACTGGCGCACCACATCATACCCAAGTACCTCGGCAGTCCCTTCTGTGGGAATCAGGAGCCCCAACAGCATACGGATCGTGGTCGTTTTGCCCGAACCGTTTGGTCCCAGGTAACCGACCACTTCACCCCGCTTAACCGTGAAAGATACATGATCCACTGCCAGGAAATCACCGAAGCAGCGAGTAAGACCCTCTGTTTGAATAACACAGTCATACATAACGCTGAACGCTCAATTTAATTCAAAAAACCCATAAAAACGTCTTCCAGCAGCGGTGGTGTTTGCCATAAACGATCAATCTTGCCTCCCTCGCGGGGTATCCGATCATCCAGACGGGATATCACTTGCTGCGATTTTCCCTCTCTCACCCGGATATGCAGACGATCACCGAACATTTGCACGTCTTCCACGTCCCGGTCTTCTTTAACAATTCTTCTAAGAGATGGAAGAGGTGTACCGCTTAACTCCAGTATGCGCCCTTTCAGGGTCGCCCGCAGTTCCGCAGGCGTGCCCTCTTCAACCAAGCGACCCCCGACCATGAACCCAACCTGTGTACAGCGCGCAGCTTCGTCCATGTATGGGGTGCTGACCAGGACTGCTGTTTCCTGGTCCTGATCCCCATTTTTAGCCACCAAACGGATGATCAGCTGCCAGAAATCCTGACGCGTAACAGGGTCAACCCCGGCGGTTGGCTCATCCAGCAGCAGCACACCTGGTCTGTGCACCAGCGCTGCCGCCAGACCCAATTTCTGCTTCATGCCGCCCGAAAGATGTCCTGCCCTCCGGTCGACGAATTCTACCAAACCGACAAACTCAAGAATCTCCATGCAGCGTGGCAGCCACTCAGTTGGGGATAATCCACGCACTTCCGCGAAAAACCGTATGTTCTCTAATACGGTCAGCTCCTCGTATAACGAAAAACGCTGCGGCAGGTAACCGATCTGGGCACGCGCTTGCTCAGTTTGCTGTAAGACATCATAACCCCCGATTTGAATACGCGCTGGAGTACCATCTCCATCCAAATCTGGCCTGTATGCCCCACACAGCAGACGCATGGTCGTGGTCTTCCCGGCTCCGTCCGGACCGACGAGCCCATAGATCTCTCCAGAAGAGACTTGCAAGTCGATTCCGTCCACAGCGTGCAGCTCACCAAATGACCTGAATAAGTCATTCGCCTCGATCAGGATACTCATTCCCACACTCCAAACTGCACATCAGCCGGCATGCCAGGTTTCAGCTTGCCAGCATCATTAGGTAATGATAATTCCACGGCGAAGACCGTTGATCGGCGACCTTCGGAAGTCTGCACATTGCGCGGTGTAAACTCTGCCCGGTCCGCGATGTACACCACGGTCGCGGTGAAGACTTCTCCCGGGAAGGAATCGACAGTAACTTGTGCTTTATCACCAATGGTTATCTGCCCGTAGCGGTCCTCAGGTACATACACGGTGATGGTCACTTTCTCGAGCTGACCGATGGTCATGACGGGCGCTCCGGGTTGAACCACCTCACCCGGCTCGACCCTGCGGCTGATAACCACACCTGAAATTGGAGCAGATACTTTCAGTTTGTCCAATTGCACTTCGATCAGATCCAGCTCTGCCTCTGCCTGCGCAACAGCAGATTCGGACTGCTCCAGCCTGGACTGCACCTGGTCCACTCCTACCTCAGCCTGTCTAGCAGAGTCCTGCGCTTGCTTGGGAATGACATTAATGGCTTCAATCTGAGCTTCCAGGACAGCCACATCATCCTGGTCTGGTCCATCCTGCAGAGCTGCCAGGTCCTGCAATGCTTTGTCCTGCATGGCTTGCGCCTTTTCCAATTCGGTCTCATATTCTAATCTGCGAACTGCAGAATCGTAATCGCTTTGGGTTTCATCCAGGGTATCCCTCAGCTTTTCGCGGGTGGGATCGCTGCTAGATCTGTATTTATATGGTTCGAATTCGTCACGCGCCTGGTCGAGGCGCTCCTTCATCACCACGATCGCACCCATAGCAGTGAATTCCTGCTGATTGGTTGGTACGGTAAAATTATCCGACTGGTATTGAGCTTCACGCACAGCCCTGTTAGCGGCTGCAACTGCACGCAGGGTCTCGCTTTTTGCAACCGCCGCATTATCATAGAGGTCATCGAGCGCTTCCTGTGCAGACAGCAGCTCGACCTTGGCGCCGGCGTTTGCTGCCTCGACGTTGGTCTCCGCCGATCGAAGCATAGCTTTTGCCATTTCAAGCCCGGTTTGGGCAGTGGCAAGGTTGGCGCGCGCCGTCTCCAGGGCGGTCATTGCCCGCTGGTGCTGTGACTGCAGCAGCATGTCATCCAACCGCAAGAGCAAGTCCCCAGATTCTACAGACTCACCTTTATCCACCATCACCACTGATACACGACCAGCCTGTTCTGGGGCGACCAGAACCTCGACCACCTCTACTGTGCCAGAAGCCTCCAGCAGTCCATTTGTGGAATTGTTACGTCTGATCAGGAAATACCAGGCACCAAAGATGCTCAAAGCCAGGACCAATACCAGGGGGATGATAATACGCTTACGATCGTGCATAAGAACCTCCAATATTTAGAGGATAGTTGATTGTGAAATCCAGCCTATCTCTATGTGCATCGTGCTAATCCAGGCGCTTGCGGAAGCGTAAAGAAGCTGCCGTCATTAATGCTACCCCGAATATGGTCAGGGCGATTATTTCCGATCGCAGCGCATATGCACCAACGTCCTTGAGCATCAACGATCGAATGATAATCAGGTAGTAACGCAAAGGGATCAAGTAGGATACCCACTGCAGCACTTCGGGCATTGCCTCCAGAGGGAAGAAGAAACCAGACAAGAAGAGGGACGGCAGCAACAACATCCAAACAACCAGCATGGCTTCCTGCTGTGTATTGGCCATGGTAGATGCTAACAATCCAATCCCCAGGCTGGTGAGTAAAAACAATCCCGACAAAACCAGGATTAAAAATATATTGCCGCGCACCGGTACACCAAACCAGAAGTGCCCTATCGCCAGGACCTCCAACATATTCAAAAATGCTAACAATACATACGGTATTATCTTGCCGAGAATCAGCTCCCAGGATCTGATAGGAGTGACAATCAGCTGTTCAATTGTGCCGCGCTCTCGCTCTCGCACAATCGACGTGGCAGTCAGGATGGAAGTCAATGTGAACAAAATCATCGCAATCACACCTGGTATCATGTAATATGCGCTGATCATATCCGGGTTGTACCATACTTGGGATCTAACCTCCACCGGTGGTGATAATACCCCGGATTGGGCGCTTCGAACCAGGCGTTCCACAAGGATCTTGGTGGCGTGTTCAAGCCCGATCAACTGTGCCGCCGAGAGAGCCGTTGAGGCCACGGTTGGGTCGCTGCCGTCCAAGATGAACAACACCTCCGCAGAACCGCTGCCCTTCAGTTGATTGGTGTAATCAGGTGGTATCACAAGCCCAACCCGCGCCTCACCACTGTCGATCAGGTTGCTCAGCTCTTTCTCAGAATCTACATCATACGCCAGATGGAAATAATCAGCAGCCCGATAGGAATCCAGCAATTCTCGCGCCGCGGGACCCCGGTCCTGGTCGAAAACCGCCATCGACACATTGCGAACATCGTTCGTAGCAGCATACCCAAGCAAGAACAACTGCATAACCGGGATAACCAGGACCAGGACCAAGGTGCGGGGGTCTCTGATAATTTGAATGAACTCTTTGCGAACGAGAGACCTTAAACGGGAATTCATCATTTCTGTCCTGCAAAAATTCGTTTTAATAAGATCCGATTGGTTTAGTTGGAGAATTCATTTCCTGTTTCAGCCAACATCCATCTGGAGCTTATTATTGCCTTTTAAAATACCGTGTAGGTAAATGTCGATAAAATAATCAAGATCATTTTCACTAAACTCTGGTAGGGCTGGCTGTGCAAAGACGATCTCAGTCAGCTTGTAAGCGAAAAACAAACCCAGGAATGTGCGCACCAACATTAACGGCGGAATAGGTCTCAGCTTATCTAGATCTATTTCTCTAACGCGCTCAACGATTTGTAGTTGAACAGGTGTGAGTTCCCGAACCAATTCGTTGGTATGCACGCTGTTAAACTCCACAATCTCAATGAACATCAAATTTAAAAAATCCGGCCGGTCCTCCAACGCCTCCAGCATGCGGTTAACCCCGTTCCTCACGAATTGTTCAACCGTCTCGCCTTTCGCATCTAACAGTGCAGGTACCACTTCGCGGTAAGGGTGGTATTCCAGAAAAACAGCCCGGAATACGTTCTCTTTGCCCTCGAAATGGTTATAGAGTCCGCCCAGGGCGATGTCCGCCTGGCTTGCAATCTGGCGCATTGAAGTGCCGTGATAGCCTTGTTTGACAAATAAATCGTGGGCTGCACGGATAATTTCCGTGCGTGTGTGCTCGCCTCTTTGAAAGTTAGGTTCAGACATGATCTTCCCATAACGATTGAACGAACGTACGTTCATATTATATCTCCACAGATAATAATTGTCAAGAATTAAAACTTGCAGGAAGATACTAACTACACATGTGATGAGGTCTCTCAATAAGCAGCGCCCCATACACTCAAGATTAAGTGCCAGCCCCATATAGAAAAAACCCGGCATTAAACTGCCAGGCTTACATCATTAATATATAAATTTTTGGTTGCGCCTTATCCGCGGAAAGCGGTACACTTGGCTTTCCTGATATAGCCGCTGCTGCAGGTTTACAACTAAGTCACTCGCCTAACGCAGCGATATTGCGTAAAAGCCCAAAAATAAGTACTCCTAATTTGGCTCCCTGCCCAGCGCTGATATCCGGTGGGGCCTCATCTCCTGAAGACTTGATAAGCAGATACGCCGCGCTCAGCCCCACCACTGCGCCAAGTGCGGTACCGATCAACAATACTTTGGGTTTCCAGTTTTCAGCTTCCATGATATCGAATTCTTGTTCGCTCATTATTTTACCTTTCCATCCTCATTTTTGCCGCAGACTGCGTCCTAACGCACGTAAGGACGCTTTTATACTCTCCATTCGTAGGACCGGTTCCACTGCTTTATTACTAATTATACCTACCTGTACCCGAAATGCATCAAAGTAATCCTGTACCAAACGGGCGTACCCGGGCAGGATTCCCAACAAAGACATCACGCCATATACCATCGCTCCCAGCAATACTAGAAAAATCAGGGCGATAATTAGCATAGGTGTGATCATCCAGATTACAGATACATCAGCCCCCTTGCTAACTTGAGCATCCGTCCTGGTGGTTGCCAATATTGCGAGAGCTAAAACAATGACCGCGCCGATTAGAACGGGCACCAGGATTTGCCACATCACTTCCTTGCGATGGCGTTCATACGTTACCGGGTTGCGCTCGGGTAGTTCCTTCGGTTCATAAGTATCCATGGTGGCTTATTTTAGCACAAATTATTTGACTGCTCCGAAGAAACCGGGGTTCATTCAAAAACAAAAGCAACCATCAGTCCGAATAAACTTCGCTTTTCAATTCGGCTACATACGGCAGGGTTCTGTAAAGGTCTGCATAATCCAAACCGTAACCGACCACCCACACATCTGGAATTTCGA
>CBFDCK010000170.1:0-5817 GCA_965603285.1 uncultured bacterium | reverse complement strand
GACATCGCCATTTGCACGGCAGGTCCTTGGTCACCATTGAGTTTAGCCTGATCTTGGGTGGAGAGCTGAAGGGACATAGGGGCAATTATAACCTCCCGCTGGAGCCTCCCGCGGGTTGCGAATTATCGGCTATGGACCAATACATTGCCTTTGAATGTGATTTATGGAACCTCCCGCGGGTTGCGAATAATTGGTTTTGGGCCGACACATTGCCTCTGGAAGTGATATGTGAAACCTCCCGCGGGTTGCGCATTTTCGGCTTTAGACTGATACATTACCTTTGGTAGTGATATATCTGCAAGAATTATTAAATAACCCGCGGGAGGTTGAAAGGATTGCGACATACGGTTTTGTGGATTTTACATAGGCACTCTATATGATTTATCTGCCAGAGTATTTCAGAACCCGCGGGAAGTTAATGAACCTCATCTATAAAGAAATGAGAACGACTGCAACAAGAGCTAAACATATTCCAAACCATTGCCAGATAGTCAACCGTTCTTTCAGGATTGTATAAGCGAGCAGAACAGTGCTTACCGGGTAAAGTGAAGCAAGTACGGCAGCAATGTCGAGCCGGCCAATTGTAGTCGCCAGTGCAAAAAAACATTGCCACCAACATCCAAGAGACCTGCAAGCGCGATGATTGGAAACTGTGAGACAGCCGGCAATTCTCTCACCCGCATTGTCAATGCGATAACTATCATTACAATAACAGATCCAATCCGGGCGGCGGCTAATGGCCATAGAATTGCGTTCCCGCTCAACTGATCGATGAGTATAAAGAACAATCCGAAGAAAAAACCCGCAATGAGGGGATAAGTTATCTCGCGGACATTTATTTTAGATCTACTTCCTGTTTGCGATATTAACCACACACCTGTCAGTGCTAGTATGAATCCCAGAAGTTGTATAACAGATGGCAGACCTTCATTGATTATCCCAAAAAATACGGGAATAATAGCAGTCACAAGCGCAGCTATTGGGGCTACAACTGCCATCCTACCGCCTGCCAGACCGCGATATAAGAATATCAACCCTATCGCCCCGGAGATGCCAGCAATTGAGCCAAGTTTTATATCATCAGGAGCAGGTATGTGCGCTGAGAGCAGAACCGACAATCCAATCAGGAATACGGAGCCTACAAGCTGTGAAAAAATTATGACAGTATATACATTTGTACGCTTGGTAGCAACTCCACCACTGAAATCTGCTGCACCCCAACTAGCTGCCGATACCAATCCCAACAAGATAGCTGCCAGCTCGGAATTCATTGATAAATCTTTGCTCCAGGAAACCTTCCTCGTGCTACCCTGCCGGTTCTACGATCACTTCGACCGTGGAAGGGTTGCCCTGCGTTAGCACCAAGAAAGCCGATGTATTGATAAATATCAATTCCCCTGCCCCGTTCGTTATCCTCACCTGGACACTGTAGGTATTGCGCGGATCAATAACCTGCGGGTCATAGAGCAACTCAAATGGAATAGGGACCTGACCCGGGTTTGAGATGGTCTGTTCGCTGATCGTGACCGCCTCGGCATCGGCGATTGAAATATCAAGCAATTTCACTTCCACCACTGTATCATCGGAAAGTGCTATGCGCTGCAGATATGTCACCGTTCCTGTGACTGCAGCATTATAAATTAAGACTACTTCTCCCGAAGCATTTTGAACCTTGAGCCGACCTGCCTCGATCTGGTAAGTGTTAGCAGACTCCAACAGAGCCAGGTAACCACTTTCCTGCTCCATGATCCCCTCCGGATCGCTGCACATCATGCGTGTTGCGCCAATCTGGCCAACTTCCAGCGTGCTGTCGGTTCGCTCGTAGGACGCGAAGTAATTATTGCAACCAGCAGTGCCGGTTACTTGGTTGTCTTTAAATTCGGCTGTAATACGCGTGTCGGCCAGCATCTCCTCCCCACCGTAGCGCTCCAATATCCAGAGATGATCCTCTAATTTTACAACTTCTTCTCCCGTATCAACTTCTCCAAAAAGAACGTCTACTTGTGAGGAGGCATCCAGGCTACCATCTTTTGGCGAAGGCGAAAAGGCGTAGATTTTTCCGGGGGTGCCCGGTTTGACGGTTACATGCAGTTGGACGGTCCATGGACCTTGACCACCCACACCCGCATCTGGGGAGTCGATGATTGTGGCACCTTCGGCTAACACATTATTATTATTATCAAGCGCTTGGACGACCACATTGCCCTCAAACAAGCCCCCGCCCATTCCGATGACGGTGACTGGATTTCCTGCAATGACGGTGCCTTCGGTTGGTTCTGTGATCTTGATAAAGGATTCAACCGCGGCGCCTTCTCCATAGGTCACATTGACAGATGAGGAAGCCATAATACTGCCATCCGCAGGAGAGGGTGAAAAGGCATATATCTTCCCGATAGTGCCAGGCTCAGTGGTTACGCTAAGTTGGACCGACCAAGGTCCTGCCTCCCCCAGACCGGCATTGGGAGCATCGATCATCGTAGGCTGCTCTGCCAGCACATTCCCGCCAGCGTCCAATGCCTGCACAATCACAGTGCCTTCAAATGTTCCGCCGGCTGATCCGCTGACTATGAATGTGCTTTCGTTGAGAACGGAGTTGCCCAGCGGTTCAGATATTTCAATATACGTATTTACCTTCACGCTGCGACCGAAAGTAACCTCGACGTTGGTCGAAGTTGTGACACTGCCGTCAGCCGGCGAAGTCGAAAAGGCGTAAATTCGACCCGCTGTGCCGGGTTTGACAGGGATGACCATCTCCACCGACCAGGGTCCTTCTCCACCGCTGCCGGCGTCTGGAGCATTGACAGTTGTGGTTTCCAGCGCCAGCACATTCCCACCAGCGTCCAATGCCTGCACAACCACATTACCTTCAAAAAGACCACCTCCCATACCGTTAATCTGCACGGGTTGGGGCACGCCCAATACAGCTCCTGGGATAGGCTGCGTAATTGTTATGTATGCTTGGGTGGTTACTGGTTCTTTTTCTTTTGAGAAAATCCCACTCTTAGCAAGGGCAACTACCGCAAACCCAGCCAGTATCAAGACGACGAAGACTACAGCAGCGATGATCCATCCTTTTCTTTGATCGGACGGAGTTACTTCATTTAAATGATCTTCTTCTGGTGGTATATCAAATTGATTTGATTTTGACATTGTTTCCTCCGGGATGTGATATCAGCAAAGAATAATCGGCGCTCTACCCATTTTTTTTTATTCAAGCTGGCATTATATCACCAGCGAACATTCCAATCTCACTTTCTTTGAGCCACTCATTCCGCCCTTTTGAGTTAAAGGGGGTGTCATTCGAGGCAGCGTTATGCATGCGTTCTTTGCATGCCGGCTGCCGTGGCAATCTCCTCCTTAAGTAAAGTAGTATTTTTACCACCAACTGCCTAGGTTCCCATGTCCAGGAGAACAACAACTAATTAATTATCTAAATATCACTGAGCCCGCTCCATATTGACCTCCCCCACCCCACAAGTTATAATCAACCAAATCACAAATCCAGGTCTGGGCGGGGACACCTCCTTGCCTGGAGAAACCTTCGGGGCAGGGTGAAAGCATTCAGGCAAGTTATCAATATCTTGATGCCGATTCCCGACCGGCGGTAAAGCCCGCGAGCGCTGACCGGCTACAAACGGCGCGCACGATCCGGTGAGATTCCGGAGCCGACGGTATAGTCCGGAAGAGAGAAGGTTCACATATTTACAAGATCGCAGCGCGTGTGTTGTTCATCTCACATAGCTCTTATGTCTTTGTGAATTTCTATTGCCCCGATTTAGACGCTACGGGGCGTTTATTTTCCCGTATACAGGATCTTATGGACAGGATTGGGAAGTCCAACTGCAATCCCCACCAATTGATAATCAAGACTCTGCTATGGATACAACCCGTTTGACGAAGACCAAGTCATCCCCAGCGCATTGGGGCAAATATCGCACTGTGCTGCTTGTGCCGCTTTCTCTCCTGGTGGCGGTATTGCTCTGGGGTTTTATCGTACGAGTGGGCAATTTTCCAGCCTTCATACTCCCAACGCCTGGTCTGGTTTGGAATCGCCTGGGGCAGGTTATCAGCGACGGCAGCCTTCTGCGCCACAGTTTGTACACGTTGGGAGAGGTAATCGCCGGTCTGACTCTCGGCGTGATCGCAGCCGCTTCGTTAGGTTATTTACTGGCGAAATCACCCTCCGTTGAACGCCTGCTTTCACCATACGTCGTCGCTAGCCAGTCCGTGCCCATCGTCGCCATCGCACCACTTCTGGTAATATGGTTTGGTCCTGGATTGTTTTCAAAGGTCTTAATTTGCGCTTTGATCGTATTCTTCCCAGTTCTGGTCAATACGATTGTCGGTTTGCGCTCTGTGCCAGATGATCTGCGCGACCTGATGCGCTCACTGAAAGCTAGCCGCTGGCAGACATTCAGCCTGCTGGAGGCGCCAGCTGCCCTGCCAATCTTTCTGGGCGGGCTGCGCATCGGCGCGACCCTGGCCGTGATCGGAGCTGTTGTCGGTGAATTTGTCGGCGCCGACCGTGGACTGGGATTCATGATAAACCGCGCCCGTGGTCAATACGATACCGCTCTGGTGTTCGTCGCCATACTGGCTTTAGTTTTCATGGCGCTTTCCCTGTACGGCTTGGTCGTTTTACTGGAATCACGCTTACTCTCTTGGCGCCAGCGACCAGAGCAACCCATGTTCTCACAATGAGATATCTTATCACTAATAAAATCGTCTTTTTAGAAGGAGAATCGTTGATGAAAATTCGCATCCTATCTTTTTTCATCCTCATGATCTTTATCCTTAGCGCTTGTATAAGCGGCACTCTAACGCCCGACCTGGAAGCGACTCGTGCTAATTTAACCCCCATCCGTCTACCGATGGGCTACATACCCAGCGTGCAATACACACCGTTTTACGTGGCTGTCGAAAAAGGCTACTTCCTCGATGAAGGCTTGGATATCGAATTCGATTACAGCTTCGAGACCGACGGCGTAGCGCTCGTCGGCGCCGATGAACTCCAATTCGCAGTGGTGTCCGGGGAGCAGGTACTCCTGGCGCGTGCTCAGGAACTTCCGGTCGTGTACGTTATGGCCTGGTGGCAGGACTACCCGGTTGCGGTCACAGCCAAAAGCGAACACGGCATTCAGACGCCTGCGGACCTGGCTGGAAAGGAAATCGGCTTGCCAGGGCTGTTCGGCGCCAGTTATATCGGTCTGCGGGCGTTGTTGAACGCCGGCGATTTGGAAGAGGATGATGTGACCCTGGAATCGATCGGCTTCAACCAGGTTGAAGCGCTGGTCGCCGACCAGGTCGAGGCCGCTGTGATCTACGCTAACAATGAACCGATCCAGCTTGAATCCATGGGATATGACGTGGACGTTATTCGTGTCGCCGACTACGTCGCGCTGGCTTCTAACGGATTGATCACCAACGAAACGACCATCGCTGAAAATCCAGACCTCGTACGGAGTATGGTCCAAGCCACGCTTAAAGGCATCGCCGATACGATAGAGAATCCCGAAGCAGCATACCGCCTCAGCACAAAGTACGTTGAGGGTTTGGATCAAGCCGATGAACAGGTCCAGATGAAAATTCTCACCACTTCGATCGGTTTCTGGCGTGCGAATCCATTAGGACCGTCTGACCCGCAGGCATGGCAGAATATGCAGGACGTGCTGCTCGATATGGGTTTACTTAGGACGCCTTTGGATTTGAACGCTGCCTACACGAATGAGTTTGTAGGATACTAATAAACTAGTGTACAGTCAAACATCATAGATTAAGATGTCATTGCGAGGGAGCGCAGCGACCGTGGCAATCTCC
>CBFDCK010000169.1:0-5908 GCA_965603285.1 uncultured bacterium | reverse complement strand
CAGACCAATCAGGTAGTTACTTGACTTCATCGCAAGACCTCCTTTATGAATTGTAGTATTACAGACAGGCCGGAACTCAAACTGGCAGCTCAACGGTGGAGCTGAGCCCGCGGCAGCCCATGCCCGACACCCTCAGCAACTCACAACGTAGCTTCCTACCCGCTCGCGGCTTCATCGCGGCAATAGTCGCGTCGGCTCCAGCGAGTGGTTAGGTTGATCTACATCCACTTCCTCACCCCTGACCGATACCGTTTCCATCCATCACCAAACTTCTCTTCAAGCATCTGTTCTTCGACTCGGATAAACATCAGATCGATCAATACGACAAACACGACAACTGCGATATAAGGTGATAGCGATCTCAGTATAACGGAAATTCCCAGAAGAATCGCTACAAACCCCAGATACATCGGGTTTCTACTCCATCGAAATACACCATCCTGGATAAGAGCATTTGATTCTTCGAATGGCTTCACAGTGGTTTCCGCTTTCTTGAAAGCTCGATCGGCAGATAGATTGATCCATAGCCCAAAAAACAAGGGGATGAGACCGATCAAGTTCCATGGTGAAGGCATTATGTACAAGATTGGGACAAGGAAATGAAGAACTACACAAAACAGGATCGCGACTAACAGATAGGTTGTAGGCATAATCTTCTTTCTCATCGATCTCTCCCGAATTCAAGTATGTAGATCGGCCTAACTGACGGGCGTCATCCTGCCGCCAACGGCGGTCGGGTGCACGTGGCGATGGGCTGCGCAAGCAGCACACGTGCATCCCGGTGATGCCCGTCAGATGAGCTGGCGCTGCGCATCAGCTCATCGCCCCGTTTCAGCCGCGCCCGACGTGCCTATGCCTTACGACTCGCTCAAAGTGGCGCAATCAACTTAAATAATAACCTTGCTTCTGGCGTCGGGTGCAAACGCTTGTTGGGCGGCCATAATATTTTAATTTATCTACATTTTTGAATCAATTCTTACTATCATTGTTGGGATTATAAAAGGTGTTTTCTTTTTATATTCAATATATTCACTTCCAAATCTCATTTCCAATTCTTTTTCTTCGATTATTTTCAAATAACTGATTAATATTGCGGCAAATATTGCAACTACTATTAATGCGGTAAATGATCCGATTAATATCGAGATTCCAACACACGCAACTATTGTCCCCAATGTCATTGGATTTCTACAGTATTTAAATGGGCCAACAATGAGAAGTTTTTTAGTTGGATGCATAGGAAAAGGTGTTCCCGATGCTAACCTAATTTGAATTTCAATTGTCCATATTGCCAAGATACCACCAACTATTATTGCCATTACGCCAATAATAATATTTCCCAATCCATTGTAGAACGAACTGATTCCAAGATAATTGTCGACTTGCGGTAATACAATGATTAGGAAGGCCGGAATTAATATTAGGAATATCAATGCGCCTATTCCCAATGCCAATAATCGGTTTTTGTTTGATTTATCTTGATTTTGCCACTTTTGGAAAATATTCATGTCATCCTTTCGAGATTAGGTTGGTAAATTGGCTGCCCAACGGATCCGAGTTCAGCCGCCTTGCGGCTTCCGAAGCATGACTATGCTAGTTCTGAGACGTTCAGAAGCGATAAAAACATCTGTTAGCGACTCGACAGCAAGGTCGGCTGCAACGAGTGGTTAGGTGGGCATCTCACGCAATGACGTGAGGCGCAGCACAGACCCTCTCCCTCTACTTGAACGCAAAGAGAGCACCCTGAATAATGGGGGTCGAATAGGCACTCTGCTCCAGCGACAAGAACAAGCCGTCAACTTGAGTCACTTCAGCACGGTATTCCCTTGCATGTTCTTCTGACCAGAAGAATACAGAGTTACGTCAATATGCATGGATGATGTTCGGTTCTGTGAAGGTCGCCCAGTTGATGTGTGGTTCAAATACCAGGGGCTCGGCTCCCTCCTCACCGACACGACACCTCAACTCGCTGTCTACCTCAATGCGCATCAGACGACCACAGTGTGCACATTCTGTACGAACGACCACTGAAAGGGGTTCTTCCCGTAACCGCCCTTGCACGAAGGGCGCTGCAATCGCATCCTCTGCTCAAGCGCCATAAAGACGCTCTCCTGTGCTGAAGGTGAGTTCATGCGGGGTCTTTTCAACAGTGACGGGATATGCCCACGTCACTGCCCCCTGACTGTTCCGGACCAGAAAGAAAAGATTCCTCTCCAGATCATCGAGTATGGAGTTGACTCGCACGACGGGTAGCTTCAAGATCTGTGATATGAACTCTGGTTGCATGGGATTCCCAGTGCTCGGAAGCTCTCTGACAACGAAATGGCGTACCAGGTGATGTTCTTCTGACATGAAACCAAGTCTGGTTTCGGTGTGCTGAGGGACTTGGGACAATCGCTCTTTCCATGTCTTGAAAGGGAGTTTGGCTATCTGGCGTCCTTGTCCCAGCAGTACAGTTCCACTCATGAAACAACTCCTTTCACCAATAGCGCACCGTTCAGATTGCTGCCGACTGATGCCCACCTAACGGCTTTGAGCTGAATGGCCTCGCAACGCTACCTCACCTGATTATCGCGCCTCGCGCGGGGTCCGCTCCAGCGAGCCGTTAGGCTGCTTCCTTTATCTACAAAGCCGAGATGGATCCGGATCGGAAGAGACGCACCATTATTTTGGGTTACACACTCTATCGATTCTAGTCTGCATGGCGTTTGGCATCATGCGCATTTGCGGCAGGAAGAGCCACAATAGCAAGAAGTAGCATGGCTAAACCCAAGATAAATTGAATTAAATATGCGGTTTCCGCACCAACGAGTCCCAATATGGGCTCACCAAAGATCGCAATTTCAACCGCGATTACGAATGAAACGACAGAGACGATGAGTGTCCATGGCCATAACATTGCTATTAGGTTTCGGAGGGTTGCAGGAACACGCGAACGCCAAAACTTTAGCGGACGATTAATTCGTGTTGCAGCAATAAAAGCCAGGATCGTGATGAATATAGGCGTAAAGCCACCTCCAACTAGGAACAACGCGATGGATAGGAAGAGGAGGACAACAGCACCATACTTCCTATCAACGTATGCATATGCCCAAATTGTGACCAAGCCCCCAAGAATTATCGAAAGGATACCTGAGATGAGCATATTCGGAATGATTGTCAGGACGGTTTCGGTGGCTAATTCCCACAACTTCTGTTCTGGACCAATCGCGTCGACCATGATGCCGTTCGGCTTGACATTACCCTGAAGGATTTTCAAGATTCCATGTTCTACCCCTGCCAAGCCCACGAGAATCCCTAGCGTTGAAGCGTAGATTCTTGTCGCTCTATTGCTGGTCGAATTCTTATTGTCTTCCATCTCCACTTCCTATCGCTATGAACAGTATCCTACTAATTCTCGAAATGGCTTGAATAAGCAACCTAACGATTTATTCACCGGATTGGCGGGTTTGCATGACTCCACTATTTGAAAATCTAGATTCTTCGCTCCGAACTATCTTTTTTCGCGCCGCTTTCGCCAAATCCGGTGCAATTTGGGTTGGGCGGCAGTTCGTATTGAATATCCAGCTTTCTCGGTTTTATCAATGATCATGAGGGGAAATTTCCTTGATTGCTCTTGATGCTGCCAGCCACAAAATAACCTGCTGCAAATAAACTCCCAACGAGCATAGGCAGAATCAACAAGGGAATTATTTTAGCATCTGTTACGCTTTCAACTGTTAGTAAATAAATGGCCGAAGCCTCCATCCCAACGGTGATCAAAACTGTCAACAGAAGAATGAAACGCCTTTGGATAGGTTTTTTTAGTGTCCAGATGAGAAGGATCGTCCACCCAAGCATGAATATCCCTGCGTGAAATAATAGGTAAGTCGCTACAGGAGTAAGCATCTCTTCAGACATACCAAGTGAACCGAGCATCATGTTTGGAAACAGATAAAGAAACACATTGATGCCATCTAGAATTATTCCTGTCCAAATGCAGAATTGTACGAATTTGATTTTTCGATCCATATTTGATTACTCCTGCTTAATCCATTATAAACCTATCGTTCGTGCCGCCCAACGGTTTATTCACCTGCCTGTCGTGTTGGCAATCCGACATTTGACAACCCAAACAACTGAACGCGAACGAAACCCTGACCTGCCGCTTTTACCCACGAAACATTGCAAACCGTGACCAGACTTAGCTTTTGTCGCAGCGTACCCCACTGCCGTAGGCAGGTCAGGTGCAACTTGGGTTGGGTGGCAACAATAAATGTTAAGATACGTTGCACACTGCTTCTATGTAAAATGCTCTTCCGCCTTCTGTACCATCACGCGCTTAAAGGGTGACAAACGCTTTAGCAATCCAAAAAATGGAACCGGTATTATTTCCTGATTGGCTTTGCGTTGGATGCTGTTCGAAATACATCCATTTATCGCTAACTCACGCCCAGCCTGTTCGTAAGCAGCATACACTGAGTTAATCTTTGGAAAACGTTCTTTGGCTTGAGGATCATGCCCATAACCAATAAGTCGCCCACCGCTTCGTATCAGTTCACCAACATGCGGCGCATCCATAAAACGCGCAAATGTCCGAAAGTAATCGCGGGCATTTCTTGGCATTTCTGGATCAAGATTATCACATACAATCAATGAAACAAATGGCTTGGAACATATTTTTTCATCTACATGATGGAAAAATAAGCCGCTATCCGTCATACGCATCTGCTTCACATCACCAGTACTGTATAAACGGTCAAGAAAGGTTTTTAGCTAACTGGAAATACCAAATACATAAACCGGTGTAGCATAGATCACTAGATCAGCAGATGCGATTTTAGAAAAAATCTTGGCAACATCATCTTTTTCTTCATATAAACATTTCAGGTAGTGTTCCGTTGTATGGCAGTTACCACAAGCTAAACAACGATTGATTTTGTGTTTTGTTAGCATTATTGATTCACAATCTACACCAACAGAACGCGCACCTTTCCAGAGATAATCAATTAGCACGCGGGTGTGCCCTTTATCACCGCGATAGCTGGAATTGATGGCAATGAATTTCATTTAATCTCCTCTTGTAGTGCAACTATTTCATTGTTTGCATTTTGTATCTAACCCTTTTTTGTTTTCACTGTTTAGCTTCATTTAGCCGCCCAACGGCTTGCGTTACTGGGCGCTGGGGCGGGCGTGGATTCTGTTTGGGAGCAGAAAAATGCGCGAAAATGTCACAGAATCCCCAATGTCCAGTGCACGCTTTGTTGGGCAGCCTTATGTCAGAGATGCTTCTGTTTAATGGCAACATATAAATCAATCTCAGGATTGTTTTTACGAACACTCCGTTCATCGTAATACTCAAAATCGTCAATCACACCAGCTGGTTCATATTCAGTTTTTAGAAGCCAAGTGTTATAAATGTACCTTTTTGCACTGGTAATTGCAATTGACCAACCAAATCGGTTTTTGGGACGTATTGGGAAAACGGCGTATTTGAGACAGGGGATGTCAAAGGAAGTCAACCCAGCAGGTATTTGTTCAATATTAGTCACGCTGTCACCAATGAAGTAAGAGAAAGTCCCCTTATCTTTGTCAAACCCCTTACTCACGGCGGCAAAACTCCAAGGCATTTTCTTGTTGGGGATTTCATGAGATAACTTATATTGTTCGAATTGTTTTCCCAAGGCTGGCACATCACGGTAGATGCTCTTGATATTTGTATCAATCCCCATACCAACAATTTGTATTGGTTGTTCCAAATCAACAATGTGTGGCGTTACTAGAGTTATGTCGTGCGTAAATAGTTTCTCGAACAACATAGAATTACTCCTTCCCCAATGAACTAAAAACCTTGTGTCTATTGATTGGCTGCCCAACGGTCTGGAGCTAAGCCGCCTGCGGGTTTCGCAGTGTGACTGTACTTGAACCA
>CBFDCK010000168.1:0-5976 GCA_965603285.1 uncultured bacterium | reverse complement strand
GCCTAGCGTCGCCCGTAGCCCCTTGGCGCCTAGCACAACCAGATCTGGCTTGTGATGTTCGGCGTAATCGTTGATCGATGCAGCCGGTACCCCGCCTTTTACCTCAGCATGAACCTGAACCCCACTCTTTTTCAACTGGGTTTCAGTCTCGCTTAAAACGGTTTCAAGCAAACTGTGTCGCGGCAGGTCAAGGGTTGGGATAACCGCCAGGGCGTGAATGGTGGTTTCGGGTGGAAGGGGCAGATCGCAAAGCATATCGACAGCCGCGTGGGCGTGTTCTGAACCATCATCTGCAAGTAAGATATCCAGCGGGTGTCTATCCAGCTGTTGACTACCTTTATTAAACTTTCCTACGGTGTTGTGTTTCTTTTTATCCGCAGTTCCATTTGTGCTGTTAGTCATGGCTCACCTCTTGTCCAGGTATTATTGGTTTTAGAAGACTAGCCCATAAGGTAATTCTATCTACCTCTCATTATGTTTATCAATTAGTATCATTTCTATTATATATCCAAATCAAGAAAAATTGTAGCTATGTCGTGGAGGAATTGGAGGGAATAGGGCGCAAGCACGGCGGCTCAATAACCGTGAGCTTGCGTACTCCAAAAAGCTACTTCGGACCGCTGCCCCCTCGCTCCAGCTCATATAGACGAGTCTCAAATATGTCTCGTTTAAGTGAACCTTCCGGCAGGATATTAATCGCCTCCCGCATGGCTTTGATCGCGCCTTCAATGTCGCCCAGCCGCTCGTAAGCTTTACTGAGCTCCTCAAAATATTCAGCGCGCAAGTCAGGCTGAGTGGCGAAATCCAAAGCTGCCTTATAGTTATCCACCGCACTTTGGTAGAGTTTTGCGGCTTCATCAACAACACCTTGCAGAGCAAAGATGTCTCCCAGTGTCAGCGAGTAGAAACCGCGCCGGAAATGGTGCGAAGATAGATCACGGGCAGTTGAGTAATATTCAACCGCAGTTTCCAGGTCACCGTTTTCCCGGGCGATTAAACCCAAGCGCCCATATGATTCGGAAGCCAGTTCCTTTAAGCGTCGGTTATCCTCGCTTTCGAATTGTCCGATTACATATTCGAACTCTTCAACCGCTTTGGAAAGTGTATTTTGGCCCATATAGTGCTGCACCAGATAAACCTGTCCTTTACCGAATGCGGCTTTGGCGGGGATATCGGCGGTCTCAGGTTGGTGGGCGGCATTCAGAGCCTGGTCAAAATATTCCAGCGCCAAATTCAAGTTTTCAGGATCAGGCTGGAATTCCTGAACCGTCTCTGGTAGGCTGTATTGGAAATAGACATGACCCAGTCCCACGTAACCGCGCCCATAACCATCATTGATTTCAATTGCACTAAGGTAAGCCTCTTTGGCTTCATCCTGCAGGTTTGATTTGGAGGCCGCATTTCCGGTGAATAAGTACAGTACTTCACGACCGGTGCTGCTCTTCCAGTACTTGTCCTGGTTTGCCTCCTTGAAAAGCTCGAGAGCGTCATTGTATGCCTGCCCTAAATACAGGCTCAACCCTTTTGTAACCAACGCAAGCACTTCCGAGCGGCGACCTAGTTCACGATTCAGGTTGAGTTGGTTCAGGTTCTCCTGACCGGCGCTCTGGATTGTGATCGGGTCTCCCAGTGTATGCTGCCCAACAAGTTCCTCAACTTCGTAAAGGTTGCTTTGGTCTAGATAGAATTCAGGTAGGAACTTGATAATCTGACCCTGGCGTGCGACCGTACCATAGATAATGATATGGGCGTTGAGCTTGCTTGCTTTCGCGCCCGCATTGGCTGCCCTCTCGTCGGCGCTTTTACCCTTGATCACGCCGGTCGCCTCGGGATTTAAAACCTCAATTGAGATGCCAGTCTCTTTGCTCAACTCGTCCATCTCGTCCTTAAAGCTTCCGTAGAAAACGTCGCTCATAAGATTGGCTTCCGCCCGGCTGATATTTTCCTCACCCTGAACATCGAACCTGGCGACCGCTACGTTCCATAACCCGGTCATTTTTGGCGGGAAGAAAATAGGGAGAACATCACTGCGCACTGTCCACAGCAGCGTGAATATCGCAATCAGGAAGGTCACAATAGCAACCAGTATATTCAGACGGTATTTCTGGAAAACCCTACGCGCCCGCTCTTCAAATTGGTCGACGCGATCGCCGATCGAAACTCGCTCTCCAGAAATGGGAGGCTCCCATTCAGCTGTAACATTTTCGGGAGTCATTTCTCTTGCCGTTTGGCGGGTAACGTTGAGCGCTGGTTTGACGTGTGTCCCTTCTTCTGCGGGTGATTCTGGCGCATGTGCTCCGATTACGATCGGTTTGGATGCTGGGGTAGGATGCCCAATACCCTCATGCAGTGTCTCCAATTTATCCAGTAGCGCAGTACCGCATACCATTTCTGTTCCAGCCCATAGGATCACGACAAATCCTGAGGGGCTTTGCCTGGCTGAGGCGATCAATTCCTCCAGTGTGGATGTATCTTCAGCAGTCGCAGCGGGCTGGAGGGGCAGATCTGGGTTATTGATTGACGATAAGCGTGCTGCCTGGCGATCGGGCTGGCGCCTTTCCCATCTCAGGATTTCACTGAAATGCGCCGCCACAAAGCCGTCCGGGCGACGGACAACGAGCGTCCAATCGAGGTTTCCTTTTCTGCCTTGGAGTTTATCCAGCGCTCCTTCAAGGATGCTGTTGGCGTCAACCTGGATATATTCCTGGCACTGATTATCGAAGAAATCTTCAGGGAGCATTTTATTTCGCGTTTCTACATTGGAGAAGGGTAACTTACTTCTGATTGGTTAAGGCTCCAGGTAATAAGTACCATTGTCAGATTCTGTCACCCAGCCGCTTAAACCATCCGGAGTTATGATTTTCCAACGCCATTCGGCTTGCTCTGGGAGCCAATTATCGCAGAATGGACCATCGATGACCTCCACCTGCATGCCCGCATACAGTTTGTCTAGGATTTCCCCGCTGTCGTGAACGAGATCGTCGCTTAACAAAATGCCGTCCTGGGTTACGACAGCGGTATTTCCCAATCTCAGGCGCGGAGTCAATGCAGTATCACAGACCATACTGAAGGTATCACTTATCAGGAACCCGTACATTGGGGTCGTACTGACAAAAGTCTGCCTTCCGTCTTCACCTGTAGCTGTAACATAAATATCGCTGAAGTCCTCAAGCGATTCCTCGAAGCGTACAAAAACCATCCCATTCTGGTCGGCTTTACCCCATGATTCAATCAGGAAAACCCATCTGCCTTCGCCGTATTCATCCATGGACGGGAGTGTCATGTCATTACCAAAAGCGAGAATGCGGATCTCTTCGCCAGGATCGAATCCGACGAACCAGGCGCCATCATCCATCCAGGCGCCGGTCAGTTCCTGGGGTATGAAGAGCGTGAATTCATCCGAAATCTGCTGTCCGGCGTTTGTCAATGTGATTTTGTAAGGTCCTACCAGACTACCGGGACCAAAAGAATAATCCATCCCCACGCAGCGATTGCCCGGTTCCGAATTGGGGCTGTCTTCGACTTCTATAGGCTGAATTTCACCATCCGGAAGTGTAAGGTTGGCATCCGCACCTCCAGCATCAAGTCCGCAAGCGCACCATACTAATCTTTGATCTGTAACGGGAACGCGTTCGCCGTTGTGGAATGTGTACTCATCCCATTCGATTGCACCCGGTTGATTTAATTCAAATGGGAAGCAAGCATCTCCCCCGCCGCCGAACCCGAAATACATTCCGATCTGTTCTAAGACGTCATCTGGTACGTTATTTGAACTGCCAAGGGAGATGTCTATTGATTCGGGAATGGGTACGCTGTTATCCGGACTGGGGAGTTCAGTTTTTTCGGTTTGCGGGATGACTGTTTCGATCTCTATGATTGGGGTTTCGGTTGCTGGAACCGGCTCGGTTGGGGTGTCGGCGGGAAGTTGAGGGCTGGGTTCGGGTAAACCCGTCAGTGTACTGCAGGCGACAACGGTGGAGAACAATACAGTCAGAATGACCAGGAAAGTTTTTTTGTTTATCATTGAGATGCTCCAAATTAGTTGATACTTCTGGATAAATCCCGGGTTGTCGTTATCGCATTCCTGCGTTTTTAATTCTACCCCAAAGCGCTGTGCATCATTTCGTGGGATGCATTTCCCAAATGCGTTGCTTTGTCTTCTCCAAAGTATCCACCGGAGATTATCAAGTATCAATAATTCTTTAAAGGGGCTCCATGTGGGCAGTGAAGTGTCGCAGCACCCTGGGAGCCCAGATGATCCGCATCCCGCCTATTCCATCACGCCGTTCGTAAATGCGCTCGACACTCTTCGCGACCACATCCATGTGGTTGTCGGTGTAAACCCGGCGAGGAACAGCCATGCGCACAACCTCGAGCGGCGAGTAATTGATCTCACCGGTCTCCTGGTTCTCGCTCCCGAATGCTAGTTGCCCGAGCCCGACAGCGCGTGTCCCGGAATCGACGAATAACTCTTTACAGAATGCTTCGCAGGGGAATTCTTCCTGGGGAATGTGGGGTAAGAACTGTTTCATATCCAGCAGGATGCAGTGCCCGCCGAGGGGTTTCATCAGCGGCACGGCGGCTTCGATCAACTGTCCTCCCAGGTAATGCACCTGGCGTACCCTGTTTGCCATGTACTTTTCATCCAGTACTTCGCTCAACCCGATGGCTAACGCCTCTAGGTCGCGTCCGGCCATGCCGCCATAGGTGACAAAGCCCTCTAAAAGGATCAGATATTCCTGCGCCTGGCGGAATTTAGCCTCATCGTTCAGGGCCAGAAAACCACCGATATTCACCAGACCGTCCTTCTTCGAGCTCATAGTGCAGCCATCTGCGTAGGAGAACATCTCTTGGGCGATCTCTTTGAGCGATTTGTTCTCGTAGCCTGGCTCGCGCATCTTGATAAAGAAAGCGTTTTCAGCGAAGCGAGCTGCATCCAGGAAGAAGGGCAGTTCATATTTATCTGCAACCTGGCGTACCGCACGCAGATTCGCTATCGAAACCGGCTGTCCGCCGTTGTTGTTGCAGGTCACAGTCACATGGATGAGCGCCACGTTATCGCGGCCTTCGCTCTGGATGTAGCTCTCCAATTTTGCGATATCCACGTTTCCTTTAAATGGATGGTCGCTCTCCGTGTCTAGCCCTTCGGTAATGACCAGATCGCGCGGCAGCCCGCCTTTGGTTAAAATATGGGCATGGGTGGTATCAAAAAATATATTTCCCAGCGCCGACATCCCGGGACGCAGATGGATCAAAAAGAGTATATTCTCTGCCGGTCGCCCCTGGTGAGTGGGAATCACGAATTTATAGCCAGTAATTTCCTTGACTATTTCTTCCAGGTGAAACCAGTTTCGGCATCCGGCGTAGGATTCGTCGCCGGTCATCAATCCCGCCCATTGGTTCTGACTCATTGCCGATGTACCGCTGTCGGTGAGCAGGTCCACATATACATTTTCAGCCGGAATATTGAAAATGTTGTAATGTGCGGACTTGATGATCTTTTGGCGCTCGACCTGGGTGGTCATTTTCAAAGGTTCGACCACTTTTATGCGGTAGGGTTCAGCTTCTGGGAAAGAATTCATGGGTGATACCTCCTGAGTGATGTGTATAGTTGGGAAACCTCGGCTGCGGTAGGATTCTACAATAATATTTGGATATGATATATCAATTCTGTGCTGAAATCAATAGATGCAAAATCTCATAGTGTCAATTTTCGCCCGTTCTCCTTCAGCCACTTCAGTCGCTGCTTGTAGTCTGGCATGATGCATTCGACCTGGTTCCAGAATTCTTTGGAGTGATTATTAACCCGCAGATGAGCCAGTTCGTGCACCACGACGTAATCGATCACCTCCGGCGGAGCCATAACCAGCCGCCAGGTGAAGTTTAGATTGCCCATCGACGAGCAGGAACCCCAGCGCGTCCTGGCGCTGGTGATCCGAATTTTCCTGTACTTGAACCCATGCCTGGCGGCATACA
>CBFDCK010000167.1:0-6328 GCA_965603285.1 uncultured bacterium | reverse complement strand
CTTCAGCCTTACTATGGAGTGCTGAAGCATGCCTTCAACTAATTCATGAACAAACTCATTTTGGTGAAACACTCCCTTCCCGAAATACTTCCAGAGATACCAGCCAGCGAATGGCATCTCTCTGTAGAAGGTCGTCTGCGGTGTCAGGCACTTGGTGACGAGCTTGCCGGACATGCCCCAAATCTTATCTTCTCCAGCCCAGAGCCCAAGGCTCAGGAGACCGGACAAATCATCGCCCAGCAACTCGTTAAGCCGCTGTTTATTGTCCCCGGGCTGCACGAACACGAACGTAAGACGGTTCGGTTTACGAATGAGGAACAATTTCAAGCCAACATCAAAGAATTTTTCGAACAACCCGATGCACTGGTCTTCGGCGAGGAAACTGTCGCACAATGCTTGAACCGTTTTTCCAGCGCCGTGGACCAATTGATTTCACAGAACCGCGACCAGAACCTGGTCGTCGTCAGCCACGGGACCGTGATCACCCTCTTCGTTGTTAACAATTGTGGGATTGAACCCTTCCCATTCTGGAGCCGCCTCGACTTACCATCATTCGTCGTCCTGTCCCTCCCTGACCTTGTAGTGTTATCAATCACCCAGACTCTTCAAATTCCCCCCTTCTCCCCTGGTTCCTCCTCCTCAACCCCCCGATGAAACTCGCCATCAATTACTCCGCCCAAGCAGCCGAACTCCTCTCCCAGGATCGAATCCGGCTCGACCGCTTCAAATGCCCGGATTGGCCTGGCATGATCGCCGAGGCCAGCACCCTATGCCGGGTTATGGTGCACTTCGATTTAAAAGCCGGTGGCAGGAAGCTCAAAAACACCGATTGGGAAAAAATCACAAACCTGATAGATCAAACCCAAACGCCTTACGTCAATCTGCACCTCGACCCCACCATCAAGGACTATCCCTCCATCCCAGTAGATACTATCGATCCCGCTCATCTAGAGCTAATCGCTGACGCCATTACCAGGGACGTCGGCGGCGTAGTCAAACGCTTTGGGGCAGAGCGGGTCATTATCGAAAACGTGCCCTACCGCGGGGCACAGGGAAAAACCCTGCGCCCGGCCGTCGAACCGGTCCTGATCCGCCAGGTGGTCACCGAGACTGGCTGCGGTCTGCTGCTGGATATTTCACACGCCCGCATCGCCGCCTACTATATGGGCATCGACGAACGTGATTACATGACTCAACTGCCAGTAGACCGGCTGTGCGAGCTGCATTTCACCGGTCTGCACGATCGGGAAGGCTACCTGCAGGACCACCTTGAAATCCTGGATACAGATTGGCCCGTCCTGGACTGGGTGCTGGAGCGTATAAGAACCCGTCAATGGGCGTCGCCTTGGCTGCTGGCATTCGAATACGGCGGAGTGGGCGAGAAATTCGCCTGGCGCTCCAATCCGCAGGTGATCGAGGTGCAGGTGCCGCAGTTGTATAAAAGGGTCAAGTGGTAGGGGAATAGTTCCATCTCCCACGTCCCCGACACCAAATTTCCCCTGATTCCAACCCTCACCCTGGATGGGAGGGGGTGCGATTGAGCTTGGACTGAATCCTATCCCCGCTGGGGAGAGGGCAAGGTGAGGGGTCCTCTGCCCCCCAGCTGGGGCGACTCCCCTGCACCCATGCCCATCCCCGTCCTTGCAATCTGTATTAACAAGGATTAGAATATATTTTCACTAGAGAGTTTTTCCAACCATGCCGCAATCACAGTCACCCATAACCGTCATCGATCATTTTCATGTCAAAGGTCTTCGCCGCTATGTAACTCGTTGGATTGATTTGCGCTCTGTACCTGAATCTGTCATCATTTTGTTATCCGCACTAATTGTCGGCGTCGGCGCAGGTCTGGGGGCGATATTCTTTCGCTGGTTGATCAATGGAGTGACAAAGCTCTCATACGGCGGTCTAGCAGGTCTTCTCACAGGCATTTCCCCAATTCAACTGCTCATCATCCCTGCTCTTGGTGGAGCAATCTACGGTCCGCTCATTTATTTCGGCGCCCGTGAAGCCAAGGGACACGGCGTACCGGAGGTGATGGAAGCAGTTGCTATTCGCGGCGGTCGCATCCGGCCTCGTGTTGCCGCAATCAAGTCGTTTGCATCTGCAATCTGTATTGGAACCGGTGGTTCAGTAGGACGGGAAGGTCCAATTGCACAGATTGGTTCGGCTATAGGTTCGACTTTGGGTCAGTTGCTCAATCTTTCGGATGAACGTGTGCGCAGCCTCGTGGCTTGCGGTGCAGCAGGGGGAATCGCAGCCACCTTTAATGCACCTATCGCTGGTGCAATTTTTGCCCTTGAGGTTATCTTGGGTCAGTTCCACACTACTTATTTCGGTGCCGTGGTGATTTCTGCCGTTGTTGCAGACGTTATCGCACACATCTCTGAAGGAGATATCCGCGCCTTTCAGGTGCCTGAGTACACCCTAATAAGCCCCTGGGAGCTGCTTCTATACGCGCTATTAGGAATTATGGCAGCAGTTACAGCAGTCGCGTTTACACGCACGTTGTACCTGTCAGAAGACTTATGGGATAAATTGAGAATTCCCGAATATGTAAAGCCAGTAATTGGCGGTCTGGCTTTGGGCGCCATCGGTATTCTTTCCCCCAAGCTGCTTGGATATCCAAGGGTCTTTGGAGTCGGTTATCCAACCATCTCCCAGGCGCTATCCGGTCAGTTGGCTCTCCAGGTGACTGCCGTGCTCCTGATCCTTAAGCTGCTCGCCACAATAACAACTCTTGGGGCTGGCGGTTCCGGCGGCATCTTTGCTCCATCACTTTTTATGGGAGCCATGCTCGGGGAGGCTTTTGGACAGGTATCTAATATGCTTTTTCCAGAGATAACCGCTCCCCCCGGAGCCTATGCCCTGGTCGGTATGGCGGCTGTTTTCAGCGGTGCGGCGCATGCACCGATAACTGCGATAATAATGCTCTTCGAGATGACCAACGACTATCGCATTATCCTGCCGTTAATGCTGACTACGGTTACTGCCACTTTATTTTCTCGCTTGTTATTCCGCCAATCCATATATACTCTCAAATTGAGCCGCCGCGGTGTCCATTTAAAGGAAGGCAAAGACATCGACGTCATGCATGAGGTCACTGTTGCCGAAGCTATGACCACTGATTTGATCACTGTTCACCTTAGCATGCCATTGGAGAAACTAGCCAGGGAGTTTGATCGCACCCACCATCACGGATTTACTGTTGTAGACGATAACGATTGCCTGGAGGGTGTGGTTACTATTCAAGATCTCAAAAAAGCCTTGGAATCGGGCTCAATTGAAGGGAAAACTGTCACCGACATTGCAACGTTAGAAAGGGTACTGGTTGCCTATCCTGATCAGCCAATGGGTGAAGCATTACGCAAGCTGGCAGCACGCGACGTCGGTCGCCTGCCGGTGATTGAGAGGGGTGATGAACGCCAGGTAATGGGAGCGCTCCGGCGAAATGACATCATACGCGCCTACAACATCGCCATCACCAAACGCGCCGATCACATGCAGAGGAATGAACTTAAGCGTCTAACCGACCTCGATGATGCAAGATTTTTACAAGTCGAGATTCCACCCAAGTCGCCTGTAGTCGGTAAAAAGGTTAGTGAGATAAGTCTACCTTCAGATTGTTTGATTATATCTATTATGCGCGGCCAAAAGACCATAATCGCTCACGGTTATTCAACACTTCAGGCTCAAGACCAATTGACTGTCTTCGCTAACGAGGAATGCGTCTTAGAAGTACAGCAGTGTCTGACCAGCGAACTCGTTGAGGATGATTGCGGTGATGAGGAGTTAGATGGCGGAAGGGTTAAAGAATGACCAGTCCCGCTATGCACCCGGCTGTATGTGGGACGTATCACCCGCTGGTTTGACAGGGACTTCTTTCGTAGTCTTCCTTGACTTATTCCCGGTGCTCGCACCCCGCTTGGAAGGCGATTGCTTTGCCACCTTCTCTGGCGTCAAAGCGAGTTCGAGCACCTCATCCATGTGCTCTATGTTCAAGATGTTAAGCTCTCGGCGCGCCCGCTTGGGGATCTCGGTCAGGTCTTTCACATTGCGCTTCGGGATCAAGACCGTCTTCAATCCAGCGCGGTGAGCCGCCAGCACCTTTTCGCGCACACCGCCAACCGGCAGGATGCGACCGCGCAGGGTGATCTCACCAGTCATACCCACATCCCGCTGCACCTCTCGCTTGGTGAAAGCTGAAACCAGAGCGGTACATATCGTTATCCCGGCGCTGGGCCCATCTTTTGGGATGGCTCCCTCCGGTATGTGGATGTGGATATCGACCCTTTCATAATCTTCAGGATCTATATTTAACTGGAGGGAACGTGATTTCAGGTATGAAAGCGCCGCCTGAGCAGATTCCTGCATAACTTCACCGATCTGCCCTGTGATCTGTAAATTGCCCTTTCCATCGATCAGAAGAACTTCTACGGGCATGATTTCACCCCCATTTGCGGTCCAGGCTATCGCAGTTGCAACACCAATTTCGTTCTGGCGCTCGGCTTCCAGTTCGAAATACTGAGGCGGTCCGAGAAAGCGCTCCACGGAAGTAAAACCGATGTTAATGGGATGCTTTTTGCCTTCCGCCTTCAGACGAGCGATCTTGCGGCCGATGCGCCCGATCTCACGCTCCAGGTTGCGAACACCAGCTTCGTAAGTGTACTCGCGAATAACGCGCTTCAGCGTCTGGACCGAGAAATGCACTTCGTCCGAATCCAGCCCAGTCTCCTCCACCTGGCGCGGTATCAGGAAGCGCCTGGCGATCTCGAGTTTCTCTTCTTCAATGTAGCCGGGGAACTCAATCAACTCCATCCGGTCCAGCAGCGCCGCTGGGATCGATGCGGTTGTATTGGCGGTGGTTATGAACATCACACTGGACAGGTCATACGGCAATTCCAGGTAGTGATCCGAAAAACTGAAGTTCTGCTCCGGATCGAGCACTTCCAGCAGCGCCGATGAGGGATCGCCGCGGAAATCCTGCCCCAGCTTGTCGACCTCGTCAAGCATAAAAAGCGGGTTGACCGTTTCGGCGCGCCGCATGGTCTGAAGGATGCGCCCCGGCAGGGCGCCAATGTACGTCCGCCTGTGGCCGCGTATTTCTGCTTCGTCACGCACGCCCCCTAATGATAAGCGCACGAACTTGCGTTCCAGGGCGTTGGCGATTGAGCGCCCCAGCGAAGTCTTACCGGTACCTGGCGGACCGACGAAGCACAAAATGGGCTGGCGTGATCGCTTGGGCTTTAAACTTCGCACAGCAATGTACTCCAATATGCGCTCCTTGGCGCGCGGCAGACCGTAATGTTCGCTCTCCAGCACATCAGCAGCGTGCGTGAGGTCCAGGTTGTCTTCAGTCGTCTGCACCCACGGCAGATCCAGAATCCATTCCACATAGGTACGGATAATGCCTACCTCCGGCGACATGGGTGGCATTTGACCCAGGCGGGTGACTTCCTTGAGAGCCCGCACCTGCACTTCCTCGGGCAGCTCGGCTGACTCTACTCGCGTTTGGAGTTCAATCACCTCGCGCATCCACATATCCCCATCCCCCAATTCGGTCTGGATGGCCTTCATCTGTTCGCGCAGGTAATACTCGCGCTGTGTGCGGTCCACTTCGCTTTGGGCGCGCGTGTGAATCTCGTCTTCCAGCTCCAACACGTCTGCTTCTTTGAGAAGCAGGTTGATCACCTCTTCCAGCCTTTCCAATGAGTCTACGATCTCCAGCAGTTCTTGTCGTACCTGGAGCGGGGGTGCGATAGCGGTAACGATCATGTCCGCCAGCCAGCCCGGCTCCTCGATGTTGAGGGCGTAGAGATATGCTTCCTCCGGAAGGTTGCGGTCAAGCTTGACGCACTTCTCAAACATCTCCAATACGGTGCGCATGGTCGCCTCGGTCTGGCGATCTACCTCGGATGATTCATAAACTGGACGGGCAAGTGCCAACGGGTATGGCTCGCGCTGGATAAACTCGATCACTTCTACTCGCCTTCTACCCTGCACCAGAGCAGAGCTGGAGTTATCCGGCATGTTTAGCAGACGTCCGATAGCTAGCTCCACCCCTACAGGATAGAAATCTTCTGGAGTGGGATTTTCGATATCCGCATCGCGCAGGGTCAGTGCAATGACTGTTTTATTATTATGCTTGGCTTCCTCAACCGCTAAAAGAGCAATCTCTTGTGATAAGAATATCGGTGAGATCATATGAGGGAACACCACCTGGTCACGTAACGGAAGGACCGGGCATTGAATCACCCCTTGCTCGTCGGGCAGTGTATCTGAAACCCTGTAAAGCTCCTCCGTGCGGCGGTGCAAAGCATCTCCGAAT
>CBFDCK010000166.1:0-6382 GCA_965603285.1 uncultured bacterium | reverse complement strand
GTATCTCTACCGGCGGATTTTAAGTCCGCTGCGTCTGCCAATTCCGCCACCGCCCCTATCTGAAAATATTTTACACGGTCTTTGCATATGGTCAAGTGTTAGAAACTGTCTTATATAATTTAATCTCGAGTTACTTTCTTTCGCCACACGGCATATCGTGATGTGAAGTGTATCCACGGAAGCGATAGTGAGCAGCGTAGTTCCGCACCTCCTAAGGCTTCCTTGAAAGAGTCGCTATCGTGAAAATTAGGAATGAGCATTGTAGCTTTCCCAATTTCAAAAGACGCGTGGGCGTCAGAGCCAATAGTCCCGGTTATGTTGTGCTTTTGAGCAAAGTCTTGAGCGTTTTTGTTGAATCCCGGCCACATGCAGCGAGCATTGAAGGTCTCGATTGCATCAACAAATGGGATGATTTGTATGAGGTCACCTTCTTCCCAATGCCCGCTTCGCATGCGATCGAAGGGGTGCGACACACTGATGAATGCACCCTGCTCGCGCAGGTGAGTGATTGTCTCCAAAGGTTCTAAGTTTGCGGGTATCTCATCTTTCACAAAAAATGCTAAAAGCTCACCTTTGGTTGTCATTATCTCCTCGCCGATGATCACTCGTGCGGGATCCAGCTGCTGAGCGTGAAACGCACCAGCAGTTGTGTTGTGATCTGTGATGGCAATCCGGTCGATACCTTTACGTTCACAAACTTCTATGAGTTTTTCTGGTGTCATGAGGCTGTCTTTTGAGTAGATTGTGTGGCAGTGCAGTTCGGTCAGGAGCATTAGGGTTGGGTGATAAAGGTTGGGGGAAAAGGGATTAGAGAGTTTTCTTTTTCCGCAGGAAATATATAAGACCGAATGCGGCAGCGGTCAGGATTGTCAATCCTGCGATTGCTTGAGCTACAGTTTTAGGTTCCATACCGGGCATTACAACGTTTCCATCACCATAAGATTGGAATAATCCTCCCCATTTCGTATCCAGAGCTGCTTCCACTCGTTTGCGCCCTACAAACGGGTACCAGTAAACGTTGTGATAGAAGTTGCTGGCGAAGTAGGACCAGGGTACTAATGGGCTTTGCAGCAGGGGTTTCTCTAAGGGTTTAAGCGGACCGTGGTAGATCAATTTTTGACCGCGGCTGGCGAGGGTGTCTTCTTGCACGAAACCCCAGGGTTCTTCGGCCTCAATGTCGTATCCGACGATCTTAATCTGTTTAGGGTCACCGGTTCCAAGACTCATTTCATGGGCGCGGCGAATGAAGCGGATCTCCATTGGATCGAACCCTTGTAGCTTGGCAGAAACAGCGTCGATCGCCACCTGGTCGGAAGAAGCCAACAAGATATCTTTTTCGTGCCAGCGCATTGCTCTCGGACCGGGACCATCACCTGCGAATGTGCCGTCCATGACGGCGAAAATCCCGGGATGGATGTCCTGCTGGATCATCAATAGATCTACTAAGGTGTCATGAATCACGGAATGAGTCCAATGTCTGTTGCGGTGTAATAAACCGCCGAAGGCATTTTTCATCGCTCCAGTGATGGTGGTGAACACGTGAGTCTTGATCGTAGGAAGTTGGATTATATTCATCCCTACCAGGGCTTTGGGAATGAAGATGCCACCCGGGTATACTTGATCCAATACCAAGAGCGGTCGTTTTGGGATATATTCTACCCACTCGAAGTTTTCGTTGTAGAGATAGAGGCAAGGGATGTCATATTTGTCGGTGACGTACTTGTGCTTATTATTTCGTTCCCCGTCGGAGGTGTCGACGACCACAGTATCGTTATGCACACCGACGATATCTTTATAGCCAGCGTCCTGCAGGGTGCGGATAACGCCTTCAATCTGCCAGGGCGTGGAAGAACAAGCAGGATACCAGGTTTGCCATGAGATGTTTATTTTCAAGCCCGTCTGCAAATCTTTAGGAAGTGCTTCTTCGAAACCACCCAATTCCATAACGCAGGTTATGTCTTCTAATATCGTTTCTGGCGAAGTTTTTAAGACCGCCACAACTCCTTTACCGGGGAAATCAGTCATTATATTACCTCGTCTGTTTTATGAGAGAATCAAGTGAAGATATCATAGGGTTACAGTAAAGAATAAACATGTTTATGTTATCATTTTACCTCGTTATCTGGATTAACATTTTTGAATAATTTTATGTTTTTGTGGAGGATTAATATTGAAACAAGAGCTCCCACCATTCTTCCAACTGTCTGATGAAGTAGCGCGTGCATTGGAATCATCCCTTCCACTTGTCGCTTTGGAATCTACCGTCATCACACATGGTCTCCCATATCCACAGAATCTCAATATTGCCCTCGAGATGGAGAGCGAAATTCGAATTCAAGGGGCGATACCGGCGACGATTGCAGTTCTGGACGGAAAAATCCGGATTGGTTTGGGCAAAGAGGATTTAGAGCGACTGTCTCAAGCTCGGGAGATGCATAAATTGAGCGTGGGTGATTTATCGACGGCAGTCGCAAAACGGTGGAGTGGAGGCACGACGGTAGCCGGGTCAATATTTGCTGCAGCAAGAGTAGGAATACGAATTTTCGCAACCGGTGGAATTGGGGGAGTGCACCGGGGAGAGGACTATGATATTTCCGCAGACATGTCCCAACTGGCGAAAATCCCTATCATCGTCGTTTGTGCGGGGGCGAAAGCGATTTTAGATTTACCAGCGACGCTTGAGTATTTAGAGACGAATTCTGTGCCTATAGTTGGATATCAAACAGATGAATTTCCTGCCTTTTTCTCGCGCAGCAGCGGATTAAAGATAAACATAAGTGCTGAATCGGCGCCGGAAATTGCTGAAATTGCAAAGGCGCATTGGAAATTAGGATTGAACAGTTCAGTGCTCGTCGTCAATCCACCTCCGCAGGATTATAGTATGAATTTTGAGCAGGTTGAAGAGGTTGTTGATACGGCTTTAGCAGATGCCGGGAGATTGGGTATTAAAGGCAAACAGGTGACACCGTATTTATTGAAAAGAGTATCTGAACTGACATCGGGAGCCAGTTTAAAGGTTAATTTAGAATTGCTGCGCAGCAATGCAAGCTTGGCAGCCCAGATAGCCAAGGAATTGGAATAACTTCAGAATTAGATTAATATTCGATAGTGGGGGCTGTTGATGGTGTGGGCGTTCGAGTTCTGGTTGACCAGGGTGTAATTGAAGGAGTTACAGGCGATGGGGTTCTGGAAGGCCAGGGTGTAGGGGAACGAGTGGGAGTGGGCGAGAGATAGCGTGTCGCTGTTGGGCGAGTAGTACTGGTGGGTCTTTGCGTAACAGTAGGTATTCGGGTCCAGGTTGGTATTGGCGTTGCTGAAGGCCAGGGAGTGCGAGTTGGGGTATTCGTCTTGGTAGGGGTCATCGTGGGAGTTGGCGTCAGACTCGGCACTGCGGTGGGAGGATCTCCTTGGACAGTAAAGCGTCCGCTGCGCTTCCATGTCATCCCTGTGAAAATTTGGACCTCATATTCACCAGACAGCCATTCATGCGGACCGGGTTCCCAATCTGTGAAACCTATACCCCCAGAACCACCGTTCCATGGTATCGTCTCATAGTGAACGAGTTCGTCGCCCCGGTACCATAAAGCCGACCATTGTGAGCCCACGATCATGCTATCGTAGCTAAATAAACCGTACATATGATCGATGGGGTTCTGAAATACTTCACCGGGCTTTAATGGACGGTATTGCTCGTCTAATCCATCAGTGAAAGTTAATTTGCTGAATACAGCCTCTGGATTTGGGGTTGTCGTACTTTCAAATTCCAGTTCGATTGCAAGAGGTATATGAGGGGTAGGTGAAGTAGTGGGTGTATATGAGATCGCGGGGGAGGGCGTTATTGAGGGAGTCAAAGTGATTGTTGGGGAGACGGTAAGCGTTGGTGTAAGCGTGATTGTTGGCGTCAGGGTAAACGTCGGAGTTGGTGGAAAAACACGATATATTAGAGGTTCCGCTTGAGTGGGGAGTAAAAAAGCCAAAATTGCCAGGAATAATGCGATAAAAAGTAGCCTCCATCCGCGCATCATCTGTACACGACGCATGCGGAAGAAAGGTAAGGTGCGTGCTCTGCGTATTAACCTTGTCCCCTGCCAGACACTGAAAATCAGGGCTACAATGGTGATGAAAAGCGCAGTTAGGATTGCGGTGTGTATATCAAGGGACATGTATTTAAGTTAGCTTTCGTGATTGATTTTTTACTAGATCATTAAATATATACACATTCAAGTTGGATTATAACAAATCCCAGCTTGAATCAAAAAGGAAAATCAATTGTTCTTATTTCAAAAATTAATGAGCGGATTCAAGCATTGTTGAATTTCGCAAGGTCCCAATACCTTCTATGGTCGTCTCGATCACATCACCATCTAACAGAGGTCCAACACCTGCTGGAGTTCCAGTCAATAAGATATCGCCGGTTTCCAATGTCATGATAGAGGACACATAGGCGATAAGTTGGCGTACACTGAAGACCATGTCTCGAGTGGATGCCATCTGGCGCATTTCACCGTTTACATAACATGTGATCAATGCGTCAGACGGATCAAAATCTGTCTCAATCCAGGGACCGATTGGGCAGAACGTATCAAAACCTTTAGCGCGCGTCCATTGACCATCGCGTCTCTGTAGATCTCGTGCGGTTATGTCATTTCCAACCGTAAAGCCAAGTAAATAGTCTAAAGCTTCTTCGGGAGATATCCAGCGTCCGCGTTTTGCAATCACAGCGACTAATTCGGCTTCGTGCTCTACTTGTTGGGATTGAGGGGGTAGAATTACGCAATCATCTGGTCCGATCACAGACGAAGGTGGTTTGAGGAACAGCAGGGGTACCTCGGGCACTTTGCTGTCATGCTCTTTTGCATGGGCAACAAAGTTGCGTCCTATACAGATGATCTTGGGTGGCTGTACTGGTGCCAAGAGGCGGACGGAATCCTTTGGCAGGTTTGCTTCAAGACGCTGGAATTCGCCAAATGGGTTCCCTTCTATAGGTCCAATAAAAGTTTCGTGCGAATTGACAAGTGCCCAGCCAAATTGTGGGGCTTCATTTTCTATCTGGTAGCGAACTAAGCGCATCTTATGAAGGTGAATCTAATAATATTATTAAGATATTTGACCTTTGGAAAGTTTCCAAAATCAGATGGAGTGTTATCGCAATGTCGCTTTACTTGAGTGGAGATTGGATTTGTTTTACGTATTTAGTAACCGCCTGTTCTGATCCAGTATAACGATCGGCGAATCTCCAACGGAGTACTTGTGACAGGGCAAAGACTACCGCTTCAAGGGAAACGATACCTATACCAATACCGGGATGTACTTGAGCGGACAAGGTGATATCAGCGAAGCGCGCTGAAGCCAAGGATGCCGCTCCTACGATTGCTGCCGTAGGAATATTTTTTAGCTGTGCTTCCTTCAATGCACGGGCGATATAAGGTGCCTGTCCTGCAACTTCCATGGCTAAGAGTAAATCCTGGGGTGTGCTTATGTTGACCGTGCGTGCTAAATCAGCTATTCCGGAGCGAGCAATGTAGACTGGGAAGCCACCTTGCTCGAGATAAAGGACAAAACTGTATGCAGTTGGTTGGGTTGGTCCTTCAGCCAGGACGACGATTCGTCGCGCAGCACCTATTTGTTCTACTAAGCCGACTAATGCGTCTATATTTAATGAATTGCGGGTGCGCTCCAAGGCGAGTGATACTTCATCCATGGCATCGAAGGCAATCCCGGTAACAGATTGTGGATCACTTGCTTCCTGAGGGCGGATAAGTAATTCTGCTTTTACTCGTGCTCTAATTTCACGTTGCAAATCTGGGTATCCAGAGTAGTTTAGGGATTGCGAAAATCGCACTACAGTGGCTGCATCGAGGTCCAAAGTGTGCGCTAATTCGCTGGCGGTCATGAAAGCAGCCTCAACGTATGAATCGAGCAGGAAGTCAGCAAGTTTGGCAAAGCTTTTTGACATGTTTGAGCGGGCCGTTCGAATTCGTTCCTCATAGGTCATGGTAATTCTCCTTTTTCCCCTCGGGGTGGTCGTCCCCAATTGATTAGATGAGTATCCTTAGAATCTGGTTTTCCGTAATATTAAGTTTACCATAAATCAGTCTAAGATGCAATGCAAAGTGAAAATTCCCAGATCAAGTGCAAATACAACAGGCATATTCAATAAATTTATAAAATGTAAGATGATTACAATAGGAATTACTTAGTTGGTCTCTATTGACAAAAAATCTAAATCACAATATAAAAAGGCATGCTCAAAGGGGGCGGATAGCTCAGCTGGTTAGAGCGCTTCCCTTACAAGGAAGAGGTCGCAGGTTCGAGTCCTGTTCCGCCCATTGGTGAATTGCGAGTGTATGGATATTTGTTGACATGGGGGAGTATTATTTTT
>CBFDCK010000165.1:0-6397 GCA_965603285.1 uncultured bacterium | reverse complement strand
AATCACCCACATTGCTTCTGGCACGCCAAATTCAAGTTTGTAAACCTCTAACACTCTTACAACAGCTTGAGCGATGAGCGATGCGGCGCCCCCTATAGCGTGTAAATAAACACCTGGGACTTCCCGGCATGCTGCCAGTGTCTTAGGTCCCATACCGCCCTTACCGATAACACCCCTGAGGATAAAATGGCGCATAACATCGCCTTGGTAGGGCTCTTCACGGATGCTGGTCGTCGGACCGGCAGCTACAAATTTATGTACCCGCGTCTCCAGACCTGCTACCACCGGTCCACAGTGGTAGATGACACCACCATCGAGCAGCGGCTTGATCGCTTCGTAAACATCCAGGTCGTCGCCTTGTGGTTGGCGAGTGTTGTATATAAAGGTCTCTATCATCCACTTGTGAACAGTGTCACGACCGGTCATCATAACGCCGGAAAGAGATACTGGGTCACCAACCCTCAGCCCCCGAATCGTCTCTTCATTGATTGGGATCGTCAATTCTTGCATTTTTTCCTTCCAATTCTACGGTTGAAAATATGTTTGCCTTGAATAGTTTTATGCTGTACAGGAGGTTTGCCCTATGCGTCTATTCGTACAGTACTTCACCATCTTTAAAGATCATCCGCCGGCGTCTGTAAGCCCAGCACATGTATGATACGGACACGAAGTAGCTGGCTGGTAAGCGGTTCAGGCTGGTAATTTTGGTTCCTAGGACCGTGGTCTGACCACCGAATCCCATTGGACCTATACCCAATTGGTTAGCTTCTTCGGTTAAGCGAGTTTCTAGTTCGGCGAGCTGTGGGTCGGAATTGGTCTCTGTCATTTTACCGAAAAGGACCTCCTTCGATGCCAGATATGAGGAACCCCGGTCGCCCCCTATAGCAATGCCGAGGATTCCAGGAGCACAGCCCTTTCCTTGGGCTTTGTGAACGGCATCCAGGGCGACTTTCCTCACCCCACCCAAATCACGTTCCGCTCCGAGTGCTATATTTGGCAGAGAGTATTGGGCACCTACATTCTCGCAGCCTCCCCCTTTGAGCATCAGGTCAATGGTCAATGTATCGCCTTCAACTTCTTCAAAGTGAATGGTCGGGAAGTAATTGCCGCCCAAATTGTCCCCGCTGTTCTTCCCGCTCAATGGATTGACTGAATTCGGGCGCAGGTATGTCAGTTGAGTGGCCATTACCACTGCCGATTCAATTTGGGCTCGCAGGCGGCGGGTGCTCCATTCTTCTGGATAATACACATAGAAGATGGGGGTGCCGGTGTCCTGGCAGATGGGGGTTGAGTTCCTGCGGGCGATCTTGACGTTATTCAGAATAGTCTCCAAAGCGCCTCGTGCTGCCGAACCCGTTTTTTCTCTTTCCACTGCCTGCTTGATTGAAATTTCTACGTCGGGGGGCAAGTCTGTAGCTGCCAGTCGAACCAGTTCCAGGATACGTTCAGTTATATCGACCATTAATAAATCTCCATTGGGTTGAATGTTTGTAAAACGGTTCATCAAGTTAACACATGGGGAGATGCAATGATTGCTAAATTATAAATGGAATAAATATTTACAAGAATTCATTCCTTTATGGTAGTCAAACTTTTTATTCTTTGGGAAGAACAGAATACCTTCCTGCTCCTCTTTCTTAATGGTATATTTATTATATCCGGTTTGAGCGAAGTTGAGAATCGGCGTTTCTCCACCAGCGCGGGTGGACCGATCAATATCATTAGTGTAAATAGATAGGAGTAAGAAAATATGAAAAACCATCGCGTTATCACTACCATCATTGGTCTATTGCTTTTAAGTACCGTCGTACTGAGTCTGGTCTCTCCAGCGCAAGCGTTTGAATTTGAAGGGGGCGATAAAGTAGTGATCGCTGCCGGAGAAGTGATTGAAGATGATCTCTATGTCGGTGCGAATTTCATTGAAATTAAAGGCACGATAAAAGGAGATCTTATCGCATTCGGCACAACGATCTTAATTGCACCTGAAGGTGTTATTGAAGGTGATCTAATGGGAGCCGGGCAATCAGTTGTTATCAGCGGAAAAGTTAAAGACGATGTCCGCATCGCTGGTGCAGTCCTTACTTTAAATGAAGATGGATTGATTGTCGACGACCTGGTCGCATTTGGCTACAGTCTGGAGACCAAACCGGGCAGTAATATAGGAGGCGACCTGCTTTTCATGGGGGGACAGGCACAATTGGCGGGCGGGGTTGAAGGCAATGTGGAGGTCAACGCTGGTGGTGTGGAATTGAATGGAAGCATTGGCGGTGACGTAAAAGCGGATGTTGGTTCATCTGGTGATGTAGCGCCAGTAACACCTTTCCAATTCATGCCGAATATGCCGCCATTACCGAGCGTCCCAGGCGGGCTTACGTTTGGTTCGGACACCCAAATTGGAGGCGATCTCACTTACACCTCTCCTCAAAAAGGTGAAGTCCCCTCTTGGGCAGTCGATGGTGACATAGAATACGAAGAAACGGTTTTACCCGAAAAAGCGCCTGAGGAAAAAGAACCCGAACCGACCACCGGAGAAAAAGTTTGGAAATCGTTCTTGGGACAATTGAGAAAACTGATCAGCCTGCTGATTGTAGGCTTATTGATCGTGTGGCTATTCCCGAATTGCATGGAACAGACTGTGGCGCGATTGCAGGCGAAGCCATGGCAAAGCCTTGGATGGGGTGCATTGGTCTATTTTGGCTTTTACTTCCTCATCATTGGGCTGGCGATCATTGTCGTCATTTTGACAATCTTATTCGGATTGATGACACTTTGGGCATTAGCCTGGTTGATATTTGGTGTCGGGTTTGTCTCTATTTTGAACCTTGTTCTAGCTTTTTTCATAGCGACAGCGTTCATAACTAAAATCGTTGTCAGTTATCTCGTTGGGCGCCTGATCCTGGAACGCTTCAAGTCGAATGGATCTGCGAGCATATATTGGTCATTTATTTTAGGCGTGGTCATCTTCGTAATTCTGACCGCAATCCCATATATTGGATGGCTGATTAACTTGCTCGTCATCATATTTGGCTTGGGCGCACTTTTCTTGCTGATCAAGGATAAGATTACCCGGCAAGAGATGATGCCTGCTGAAAAACCGGTGAAACCCGAATAGATTGAAGTTGCAGCACTTTCGTGAAACGAGTAGAGCGGACTTAAGGCGTTCGCTCTACTTATTTCAAGATGTCAAGAAGAGATGATTTAGTCCCAGGATAACAGCTCATTCAGCTCGTGATATGTGTCAGTTCTTTGTCAAAATCCCTTTGCGTTTTTTTCTATATATGCTATAATAAATATGGCGTTGCGGGCCTGCCCCCCTCAGGTCCGTGGCGCTTTTTTTATTAAATCATCCAAGAATCGGACTGGTTTCCTATTGCGCTAATTTCGATTTAATGTATAATAAGGTTTGATCTTGATAGATAATCCAATTCGAACCTAGAAGTGGGTTCTCTCTCGCGGGAGGAGTATTAAAAGTAGAGCGGGTGCCGGGATATCCCGGTACCCGCTCTACTTAAACGTGGTGATTTATTGCGAGCTATTGTGATTACTTGCGGCTTGTCGCATCTCCAATGTTGACGCCGTTGATTAATATCCGAACCTTGGAGACTAGGGGAAATTGTCTCACTACCTGCTTGAGCTGGTCTCTGAAACGAGCCCCATCGCATGGATCGTCCCCTGGCACATAAGTACCTGATAAATTGACCACTGCAGTTCCATCGGGAAGAAATTCGACGCTTGAAACGCTCAGGGTAGAAGCGTAACCTGGGTTGTATAGTTCGCCTAGTTCTTTCCCGCGATACGCGAGCTGGCGGTACATCGCGTATTGGATATCTTGCTCAATGCTTCCCGTTTTGCGGACGCCAGTGTTGAGCCAGTACAATGCCTCCCCGCAACCCCAACGACCACTATCCTTCAAATTAAAGTAATAAACCAAAATTGCATCTTTTGCTTCTGGTGTTGCACTGGGGACAGGAGGTAAGGGTGTGTCGGAAGGGATAGGGGTCGCTTCCGGTGTTGGCGAAGCTGATTGTGTGAAGGTAGCTGTGGGCGGTAGAGGGGTTTCCGTTGGCGGGATAAATGTAGCTGTTGGTATTTGAGTATTGGTCGCAGTATAGGTGGGGGTTGGATTAAATGGATTTATTGCATCCAACGAATCGCATGCGTTAAGAAGAAGTGAGATAAGAAGTAGTACTGGAATTATGATAATATACCGGCTTTGCATTTTAATCTCCATCATTCAATTGACCGCGTCTTCAACCAGTTTTTGTTCTTCGAATACTGAACCTTCCCGCAAAGCTTGAAAATTCGAATCCAACAGGTGTCTGTGCCTGTCTGGGATATGGTCATCGAGAGCTTTTTCTAAACCCTCAATTGGAATAACTGGCAGCTTTGCAATCAACGCACCCAACATTACCATGTTAGCCAAACGCGTTGAGCTTATCGATTCAGCGATTTCGTTGGCGGGTATTCTTAGGCTCTTGATTTCATTCCGTGTAGTTTCCCGATCCATCAACGAAGAATTTATGATTAATACACCACCGGATACAACTAATGGTTCATATTTAATCATGGACGGAAGGTTAAAGACCAATGCCGCTTTTGGATTAAGTACTGTTGGGGAGCCGATTTCTTCTTCTGCAATGATGACGGTGCAATTCGCTGTGCCGCCGCGCATTTCCGGACCATAAGAAGGCATCCAGGTTACTTCCAATCCCGAGTCCATTGCCGCATAAGCTAACAACTGTCCGGCGAACATGATTCCCTGACCTCCGAAACCGGAGAGTATTATTTCAGTCTGCATAAATCATCCTTTGTATAATCTACCAATGGCAAGAACTTATACTCTCAATTCTGCAACCATCGGTGCTATTTTATAATCACCTAATGGGAATACAGGTACCATGTGTTCATCCACCCACTGCAGCGATTCCTGTGGGGAGAGACCCCAGTTGGTGGGGCATGTGGAAAGCAATTCCACCATAGCGAACCCTAAATCGAGGTTTTGAACCTCAAAGGCTGTGCGTATAGCCTTTTTGGCCTTGCGTATCTGTTTAGGGTCATGCAGGCTTCTGCGAACGGAGTAGCTCGTTCCTTCCATGTTGGCGATCAATTCAGCCATAAGGATTGGAAAACCAGTCTGTTCTACGTCGCGACCGCTTGGGGAAGAGGTCGTTTTTTGACCTGGGAGAGTTGTGGGCGCCATCTGTCCACCTGTCATCCCGTAAATAGCGTTGTTGATGAAGATAACGGTTATGTTCTCACCCCTGGCTGCTACATGCATGATTTCTGCCATTCCTATGGATGCCAGATCCCCATCCCCTTGATAAGTGAAGATAAATCGGTCAGGCAAAACCCTTTTGATACCAGTAGCCATCGCCGGGGCGCGTCCGTGCGCCGCTTCGACAAAATCACAATTGAAGTAATTGTATGCGAATACCGAACAGCCTACCGGAGCAACACCAATGGTCTTCTCGCGGATGCCCATTTCATCCATTACCTCAGCAATCAAGCGGTGGGCAATGCCATGAGTGCAGCCCGGGCAGTAATGAGTAGTAATATTGGTCATCGATTCGGGCCGCGAATAAACTAAATTGGCAGGAGCAGTTATTGCCATCCCAATTCCTCCATGTTAACTAATCTCAGTTTTCAACCGCTGCATCCATATTCGCCGGGGATCTACCCCTGTACCCAACGGTTCATGTGAGAGGCGCCGGATTTCGTTCAATACCTCATCTGGATAAGGCACAATGCCTCCCAGACGTCCATAAAACTCAACCGGCACCTTTCCCGCGACAGCCAACTGTACATCTTGCAGCATTTGACCGGTATTCATCTCTACGACCAGAAAAGCATGCGCTTGATTTGCTAGTTCGGCAACTTTTGCGAACGGATATGGATTGAGCGTTATTGGGCGGAGTAAACCAACTGGAATTCCTTCTGCTCTGGCGGATCGAACGGCTGAAAAAGCTACTCGTCCTGCGGTTCCAAAGCCGATCACCACAAATTCGGCATCATCCAAGAAGTATTCTCGGTAGCGAATCTCATTTTCTTCAATTTTATTCCATCGTTCTAAGATACGCAGGTTGGTAATTTCTTCATCCTCCGGGTTCATATAGATTGAAGTCAGGATGCGACTATCTCTACCTTCTGCGCCTCGCACTGCCCATTCCGGATATTCGCTTTTTATTGGGAGCATGGGCGGTAATTCTGCCGGTTCCATCATCTGACCGATATTGCCGTCCGCCATCACTACGACGATAGCTTGATACTTTTCAGCCAGGTCAAAAGCGAGCACCGTCAGATCAATTGCTTCTTGCACACTGGATGGCGCCAGCACGATCGAGTGGTAATCTCCATGACCTCCACCGTGAACGATTTGATTGTAATCACCTTGCGAAGG
>CBFDCK010000164.1:0-6434 GCA_965603285.1 uncultured bacterium | reverse complement strand
GGAGGTCAAGCCATGGATGAAACCAAACTAGAAGAGACTTCTTTGGAAGAAGAGCAGTTACAGGATCTGATCGCGACCATCAGCTCATATATAGAGCAATACCACGGCGGGTCTGTCGAGATCGTTGCGCTGGAGGGGCGCGTATTAAAAGTCCGGATGGCAGGAGCTTGTGAGGGCTGTCCGCTTTCTCCAAACACACTGCAGGGTTGGGTGCAAGGGACTGTTAGCCAATTCTTCCCTGACATTCTGGTAGTTGAAGCCGATTCTTGATCGGAAAATGTTAATAGTATGGCGATTGGGTGTCTCCGAGCTGTTGAGATGCCCTAATTTTTATCAAGTCTTATCGGAGTATTGAGTATGCGCATAACGGTATTTTCAGACGTCCACGGTAACCCATACGCATGCCAGGCGGTATTGAAAGCGATCTTTGACGATGACCCCAGCGATGCGGTCGTGTCAGCAGGTGATATCTGTCTGGGCGGCAGCGACCCCGCAGCTTGCGTGGAACTGCTGAGAGGGAGTGGTGTAGTGGGTGTATACGGCAATACTGATGGATATCTCTTTCAACCGCAGCAAATGCCGCCCGATGAACAACACCGTTCAAAGTGGCACAGAATCCAACCGGTCGCTTTTTGGGTGCGCATGCAGCTGGCGGATGACCAGATGGAATGGTTGCAAACCTTACCCTTTGAGCTGCGCTTTTCACCCACCGCTAATTCTAAAGACGATTTGCTAGTCGTGCACGCCAACCCTAAAGATGTGGAGTTGATGATCTACCCGGAAGAAATAGAGCAGCGCAAATTATGGGATCAGGTTCGCCAGCCCGATGATGACCCGGTTTTGCGGAACGCCCTGCGCGATACCACAGCCGGGGTGATCGCATTCGGGCACTTTCACTATACGTTCCAGCGGACCTGGGATGATCTCCTGTTAGTGGACGTTGCACCGTGCAGCATGCCCAGTATTGATCATGATCCTCGAGCCAGATATACTGTTTTCACCTGGGATGGGAACGACTGGCAGATTAGCCGCCACTGGGTGGAGTACAATGTTGAAGAGGAAATTGCCGCTTTAGAATCAAGCGATATGCCGTATAAGGGGGATTTTATTCGCACCTTCATGTGAGAAGCGAATAACCGCGAACAACTCACATCCGGGAGAGCTGCCCCCTGTAATGAAATCTCAATATGTCATCGCGCAGCCATCCGCCCGCGAGTCGCTGCCGGCGCACAAGACTCCGTTCTCGGGGAGGCGGGTGATGATTTGCCCCCGTCCGAAGATGTACCGCCAATGCTGGTCCACCTGCATAACCGGGTGACCCATTTCAGCCAAGGTAGCCATGACCCCCGCGGGAATCCCAACCTCCAAAGCTACGCTCCCGCCGGCTTCCACGTTAGTGAGGCAGAAGCGCGGCCTGTCCAAGGCAGCCTGGGGATCCAGTTCGTCGTCGGTTAAAGCAATCACGACCTGGACATGACCCTGAGGCTGCATAAAGCCGCCCATGACCCCAAAGCTGGTATACAGTTCTTCTTTGCGGTTGCGGGTGGCGTTCCCATCGGGCAGACGTGTCGCAAGCGCCGGGATGATAGTGTGATAAGGGCGTTTACCGGGAGCCAGGGCGTTTGGATGAGCGGGATCGAGGCTGAAGTTGTGACCGCGATTTTGCAGGCTGAACCCGCAGCCATCCGGCACGATTCCGGTCCCAAATCCCATATAATTGCTGTTGATGAAGGAGCAGGCGTTACCCTGCCCATCAACAACGCTCAAATAGACCGTATCTGAGGCTGACACCGGGCTGCCCCGCTGTTGGTCCAGGGTAGCTCTAGCTGGATCGATCAGTTTACGGCGTTCAGCGGCGTAACTCTTAGAGAGCAGTTCATCCATGGGTATGTGATTGAACGTTGGGTCAGACACGTACCAGCGTGTGTCGGCAAAAGCCAGGCGCATGGCTTCTATTTCCAGGTGCAGGCGTTCTGCGGAGAGTGGCTCCAATTCAGGCAGTGCAAAGCCTTCTAAGATGTTCAATGCCAGAAGGGCAGTCAAGCCCTGACCGTTGGGGGGGCATTCCCATATTCGGATGTCGTGATAGGTTGTGTTGATCGGTTCTTCCCACGTGCTGTGGTGGGCTGCCAGGTCTTCCACTGTCATACAACCGCCCGCAGATTGGACGGCGTTTGCGATCGCTGCAGCGATTTCACCTTGATAGAAAGCGTTTACCCCACCCTCGGCTATGATGCGTAGTGTGTGCGCCAGGTCCGGGTTGCGGAAGATTTCGCCCGGGCGCGGGGCACGACCATTGATGGTCAGTTGATGACCGCCGGGCGCGATTTTTAACTGCTCGTCTACGCTGCGCTGCCAGAAATATGACGTGATTGGGGCAACCGGGAAGCCCTCTTCTGCTAGGCGAACAGCGGGGGTCAGGATATCAACCATCGACAGGCTACCGTGGCGTTCGACCAGATCGCACCAACCAGCGCATGCGCCCGGGACTGTGACGGTATACGGGTGGAAGGGAGGTAATTGTTCCGCGAAGCCTGCGTTGTGCAGCATTTCAAGTGTCAACCGAGCCGGTGCGCGCCCGGATCCATTTAAAGCGCTGATATCTCTGGAGGTACCGTCGTAATATAAGGCGAAGCAGTCGCCGCCGAGACCGGTTGAACCCGGTTCAGTAACATTCAATGCAGCCGCAACCGCTACCGCCGCATCGGCGGCGTTACCCCCTTTAGACAGGATTTCCAGACCGGCAGCCACGGCTAAAGGCTGTGAAGCTGCCACAACCCCCTTGGTTGTATATACCGCAGAGCGGCGCGAATGAAATTCCTCAGACGACTTCAATGCCACTGCCTTCCACGACCTCGCCGATGACCCATAAATCTTGTTCCAATTGGGCGGCTTTTTCAAGCATTGAGCCCACATTTTCAGCGGGGATGGATAACAGCAGCCCACCGCTGGTCTGGGCGTCAAACAACAACATTTGGGAGGCTTCGTCGATTCTTTGATCGAACTCAATATTGTCGCTGTAGAATGCGCGGTTATCGTAAGACCCTCCAGGAAATGCCCATTCTGCTGCGTAGTGCCTCGCACTATTTAGAATGGGTATTTCGTCATAGATGAACCGAAAACCAACCCGGGATGTGGAGGCCATTTCGTATGCATGACCGAGCAGGCTGAAGCCGGTGATATCCGTACCCCCACGTGAGCCGAAATCTGATGCCAATTCGCTGGCAGTTCTGTTGAGGCGCTTCATCCATTCCACGGCCTCAGCGACATCTGCCGGATCGGCAATACCGTTCTTTAAAGCGGTTGTAATTGTGCCAAAACCGATGGGCTTGCTCAGCACCAGGGCTTCACCCGGATGAGCGCCGCCTTTGGTCAGCATGCGCCTCGGGTCGACAAAGCCGAGCACAATCAAGCCGTATTTCGGTTCTTTATCCTGGATAGTATGTCCCCCCGCCAGAACGACGCCGGCTTCGCGCGTCTTCTCGGCACCGCCGCGCAGGATCTCGGCGCCGATCTCAACTGGCAAATTGGGCGGTAAAGCAGCCACGTTTAAAGCTAAAAAGGGACTTGCCCCCATGGCGTAGATATCGGAGAGTGAATTGGCGGCCGAAATGGCTCCGTAGTCGTAGGGGTTATCCACAACCGGTGTGAAGAAGTCGGTCGAGACGACCAGAGCGCGCTGCTCGTCAATACGCCATACAGCCGCATCGTCCGCTTCACCCATACCGACCAGCAGGTCCGGGAAATCGGCAGGTTCGAAAATGCCTTGGATTGGGCGCAGCACCTGCGCCAGCGCTTCTGCGCTTAGTTTTGACGCTCAGCCAGCACAGCTTGAAAGGCTGGTGAGGCGAATCTGTCGCCCGGAATGGGGTTCAGTAGATTGGTTCACGATTCCTCAAGGAGTTGATGTTGGTGTGGGAGTTGGCAATGGGGTTGCTGTTGGTATCGCGGTAGGCACCAATTCAGTGTCACTCGCTAACGCCGGCTCCATTGTTGGCACTGGCAGGATGTAAGGCACGTTGTTGGGCACAAGCATGACCTGGACACCTGGCGCCAGCTTTGTGATGTAAGTGTATGTCAGCAATTCCGGGTTGTCTGTCAGGGCTTTTTGGATCAGCAACAGGGCTTTTGATTCGGCATCGGACTGGATCAAGCGCGCCTCCGCTTGACCTTCAGCCTGGATCACGATCGCATCCGCCTCACCCTGGGCGACCTGGCGAGCTTGTTCGGCTTCTTGTTTGCGCTGTTCGACAACAAATTTGGCTTGTTGGGCTTCCTGTTCCGCGATTTGTTTCGTTTCAACGGATGCGGCGTACTCAGATGAGAATGTGATGTTGCGCAGCACAAAGTCGATCAAAAGCAGTCCGTTTTCATTCAATTTAAGCCTCATGTTATCGTTTATTTGCTGGGTCATCTCGGCTCTTTGAGAACTGTATACCTCTTCTACACCGAATTGAGAGACGGCATCACGGATAACGCCCCGTGATAAGGGTCGAACCAGGTCATCCGCATAGCGGTCCTGCCATTCTATGTGCACTTTTATCACCTGATCGGGATCTAAAGCATATATCACCGACGAATCGATGAGTACTGCCTGACCATCTGAAGTACGCGCCGAGATCGAGTCATCACCAGCGACCTGCCCCTCTTGGTGAACCATGGACATGGTGTAGGTCTGGCGTGAAATCGGGTATTTCACTACAGTCTCAAGGAACGGTACTATCCAGTTCAGACCTGGTTGCAGCGGCTGTTCCCGGTACCCGTCGGGTGCAACCGCCGAGATCACGACCGCCCGTTCTTCCGGCTGGACGAACTCCAATCCAGCGCTGATCGAGGATAAAATAACGGCGCAAATCGCAACGACCAGTATGCCTGTGGATAAGGCTTTCACGTTCTTGCCTCTGGAAGCCTTTACTACGGCTAGAACAATCATTCCCACCACAGCAACCCAGAGCAAAGTGACAAATGCACCCAGCACAATCGAAATGTTCATGTATTCTTACTCCTTGTAGTATATCTAAATAATTAGATGGATATCAATCCGACCAGAGACCGGAATCCATCAGATGTTTTACAATTCGAACCAGAGCGGTATGGTAAAAATGTAAAACGCGCCCGCCGAATGACTAAAGTCTTAAAACCAGGTGGGACGCATTGAAAAAGTGCATCGCACCTTGGATAGAGAATACCACGCCTTGCTAATTTGAATCTTACTCTATTTCTTTTTCACCGAATAGCGCAATAACGTTTTGGATAATTTACTATGACATTTCACCTGATTTTATTCGACTTACTATTGTTGTAATTTTGTATATTCTAAACCGTTTTTCTACCTTGGCACTTCGATTATCTGAGGGATTTCTTGTGGAAGGCGGACTGAGATATCCCCCTTGTTTTAAGTTTGATATGTTTGTGATGTTGATTTGAAATTTGAATTATGTTACCATGCTGGTATGTGCGTCGTAGCAGGCAGGGGTGCATCGCTGCGCTAGTTTTTATAACACCCATGGCAATTGACTGCTGGCGCGTTCAAGAACGAATCGTTTATCTAAACTTTTTGGTAGGGACATGAAAATTCTGGCATTTTTCGCACATCCTGACGACGAAACTATGTTGGCTGGCGGTACTTTGGCTCTTCTGGCGCACAGCGGATCCCAGGTGAACTACTTATCCGCCACGCGCGGTGAAGGGGGTGAGGTGGGTGAACCGCCGCGCTGTAAGGTTGAACAACTCGGTCAGGTGCGCGCAGAGGAACTGGCCTGCGCCGTTCATGCCCTGGGGGGCATTTGTCTGACCTGCCTCGCTTACGCAGACCCAAGTGTCGGTCCCGGAAATGAGATGTATCCTTTCACGACCAACCTGGCAATGCTGTCAGGGCAGATCGCGGCCAAAATCCGGGAATATCAAGTTGATGCCCTCATTACGCACGGTTCGAATGGTGAGTATGGTCATCCTGCGCATGTACTTTGTCATCGAGCTGCCCGCCTGGCTGTCACATCTTTTGGCGACCAGGCTCCGTTGATGTATACAATTCAGGCTGCCTTTGATGGGCATCCCCATCCGCGGCTTGCTAACCGTGATGATCCGGCACACTTGATCCTGGATGTAACGCCTGTTCTCCGCTATATAACCAGGGCTGCGTTATGCCACCGCACTCAGTTTGCGTTGTTTGTGCGCCGCTCGTCCAAGCTAGCCGGGCGGCGATTAAAGGTGCCTGAAGTAATCCGGAGGGTGGAGAGCCTGCATCGCGCCATCCTACCCGTTGGTGGTGAATCTGATGACCCGCTAGCACGGGCGCTGCGCCCGTGGTTGCTAAAAACGTAAAACCTTTTTCTTAATCGATCTATTTAGCGCTCCATCCAGATAGTTACTGGACCGTCATTTGCGATTTCGACCAGCATATGGGCTCCGAATTCGCCGCTTTGGGTTGCGAC
>CBFDCK010000163.1:0-6587 GCA_965603285.1 uncultured bacterium | reverse complement strand
TCGGATGTGATGGACATACTTATAGAGAAAAAGGAGGTGTTTGACGAAGCAATCGTGAAGGCAGATCGAGAGCAGACCTGTCCTTGTGGGAGTGGATTACCCTTTAAGGAATGCCATGGCTGGGTGCGCCCCAAGCGCGGCCGCCGAGGGAGTGGCAAATATGCCGCTCGTCCACGTCCGCCGGTGCGCTCAGCGTCACAGCAGAGTTAAGTATTTTCATTTCCAGAGAATTTGTGTGATATGAACGCTCCAGAGCCACTATATCCAGCGCCTTATGAGACCGTTGACGAGGTGCAAACCTTTTATGACCGGTATCCCTATCCACCACCGGTTGTTGACCTTCAAGCCTACCGGCAATTTTGGGGAGAAGGGGACCGGCTGCGCGTCGATTACCATTTAATGTGGCCAGATGAAGGTTATCGAGAAAACCTCGAAATCCTGGTCGCCGGTTGCGGAACCTCTCAAGCAGCCAAGCATGCAATTCGACAGCCTGCTGCTCGTGTGACTGGGATCGATATCAGTTCAACCAGCTTGCGCCATACCCGAAAACTGAAGCGTATGTACGATCTTAACAATCTGCAGATCATGCAACTACCAATCGAGCATGTTCATGAACTGGGACGCCAGTTTGATAAGGTCATCTGCACCGGAGTGCTCCATCACCTATCTGATCCGGATACAGGACTTCGTTCGCTGCGCTCTGCACTCAAACCGGAGGGTGTCTTGCACCTGTTGGTGTATGCAGCTTATGGTCGCACGGGCATCTATATGTTGCAGGAATATTGCCGCCGTCTTGGAGTCGTTGCTTCTGAGGAGGAGATCGAGGATCTAATTGCCGTTCTCAAGGAGTTGCCACGCGGACATCCCTTGGACTATCTGCTGCGCGAGTCACCAGATTTCCGCCTTCCGAGCGCCCTGGCCGACGCTTTGCTCAACCCCAGAGATCGCGCCTACACCGTGCCCCAGTTGTTCGATTACATCAAACGCTGCGGGCTCGCCTTTGGTCGTTGGTACCGGCAGGCACCCTATACCCCCAAATGTGGTATGATTGCGATCACTCCCCATAGAGCCAGGCTAGCGAAGCTGACTTTACAGGAGCAGTACGCGGCAGTTGAACTTTTCCGAGGTACGATAAGCAGTCACAACTTTATAGCCTACCGCGATGATCGTCCCGGCGCTGCCCAACCGATCAGCTTCGATGACGATACCTGGCAAACGTATGTGCCGATAAGGCAGCCAAGTGTGATCTGCATTCAGAAACGCTTACCACCAGGTGCGGCTGCGATTCTGGTCAATCAGGATCATGTCCACACGGACCTCATTAACCCAATCGACTCCCTTGAGAAACAATTTTTCGAAGCAATTGATGGTACACAAACGATTGCTTATATTATTGATAGCGTATCGAGTTCAAAGGTTAGCCACCAGCACCTGGAGAGCGCCCGGGATTTCTTTGAGCGGCTCTGGCAGTATGATCATGTTGTTTTCGACGCATCCAGAGGAGTTTCGTTATAGCCTATGTACCCAAGAGAATGTCGGATAATCTGAGTTGAATGTGAAACATATTCGATTAATGAGAAAGGAGGAAGATTACAATCGATCTTTATTAAAAAAGTGAGTCTTTGTTGGGTTTTGTAGCCCGACCTTCGATCAAATATCTTTAGTTTCGTAAAGGAGTAATAACTATGCCTAACGGTAAACCTAATATCTTGTTCCTCTGGGGCGATGATATTGGCTGGTATAACATCAGCCATAACAATCGCGGCGCGATGGGCTATCGCACGCCCAATATCGACCGCGTTGCCAAAGAAGGGATCGAATTCACCGATTACTACGCCCAGCAAAGCTGCACAGCCGGGCGCGCCGCCTTCATCACTGGCCAGAACCCGATGCGCACCGGCCTGACTAAGGTCGGCATGCCACACGCCGACCTCGGCTTGCAGGCCGAAGACCCGACCATCGCCGAGCTGCTCAAGCCCCATGGCTATGCCACGGGGCAATTCGGCAAGAACCACCTGGGCGACAAGGACGAGTTCCTGCCCAGCAACCACGGTTTTGACGAGTTTTTCGGCAATCTCTATCACTTGAACGCCGAAGAAGAGCCAGAGGTACCGGATTATCCCAAGGACCCGGAGTTCCGAAAGAACTTTGGGCCGCGCGGCGTGATCCACTCCTTTGCCGATGGACGCATCGAGGACACTGGCCCGCTGACCAAGAAGCGCATGGAGACCATCGATGACGAGGTCACCGCGCACGCCATCGAGTTCATTAAAAAGACCCACGCCGCGGGTCAGCCCTTCTTTGTGTGGTGGAACGCCACCCACATGCACTTCCGCACCCACATCCCCAAAGAGGCCGAAGGTCTCAGCGGCCAGGGCTTCTACAATGATGCCATGATATTACATGACCGCAATGTGGGACAAATGCTCGATGTGCTGGATGAGCTGGGCATCGCCGAGGACACCATCGTGCAGTATTCCACCGACAACGGACCGCATTTCAACTCCTGGCCGGATGCCGCCATCACCCCCTGGCGCAGTGAAAAAAACACCAACTGGGAGGGCGCTTTCCGGGTGCCCGCCTTTGTGCGCTGGCCCGGCAAGTTCGAGGCCGGCAAAACGCTTAATGACATCGTCACTCACCAGGAGTGGCTACCCACCTTGCTGGCGGCCGCCGGCGAACCGGATGTCAAGGAGAAGTTGCTCAAGGGCCACCAAGCCGCTGGCAAGACCTTCCACGTCCATATCGATGGCTACAATATCCTGCCCTACCTGTTGGGTGAGAGCGACGAAAGCCCGCGCAAGTTCTTCTACTACACCAACGATGACGGCGGGATTATGGCCATCCGCATCAACGATTGGAAGGTAGTCTTCATGGAGCAGCGCGCCAAGGGCATGCTCCTTTGGGCGGAACCCTTCGTGGAACTACGCGTGCCCAAGATCTTCAACTTGCGGCGCGACCCCTTCGAGCGGGCAGATGAAAGCTCCAATACCTACTGGGATTGGTGGTTCGATCACGTTCCTGCCATGTATGCCGCCCAGGCATTGACGGCAGAACAGATCAAATCCTTCAAAGAATTCCCGCCGCGCCAGAAACCGGCCTCCTTCAACCTCGATCGCGTACTTGAGAAGATGCAGGAAGCCGCGGACGGCAGTTTGCACTAAGAAACTGTCCAAGAATAAATTTCCCACGGGACTGTCAGTTCGCCAAGAACTGCCAGTCCTTAGGAAAGTAATTTTAGATGGTCATGAAGAAAGCTCATTTGTCCCTTTGGAATAATACGCTCACCCGCCAAGCCATCCTGGATTTTGTGAGCGCTGTGACCACCCCTGGCAGCCCGGACTATGTGCCGCCCAGCGAACGGATTGCCACCTTAGATAATGATGGCACGTTGTGGTGCGAACGCCCGCTCTATGTCCAATTCATGGGCGCGCTGGATTTCCTGGCTGACATGGCTGAAGCCGATGCATCCTTGCGGGATCGACAGCCGTATAAGGCCGCCTACGAGAAGGATATGGCCTGGTTGTCTGAGTACACGAGTAACGAGAAGATACCCGAACTTGTTGGTATGTTGATCCAGTCGGCTGCTGGCGAAACCCAGGTCGATTTTGAAGCGCGAGCTTCCCGATGGCTACGCAACGCTCACCACCCGCGCTTCAACTCTTTATACACCAAGCTTATATACCGGCCAATGGTTGAACTTCTGGACTATCTACGCGCTCACGATTTCAGGGTCTTCATCTGCTCTGGCGGTGGCATGGATTACGTCCGCCTGGTGTCGGAGACGTTGTATGGTGTACCGCGTGAAAACGTGATTGGATCCAATATGAAACTTACCTGGGAATACCACCAGGGCGAACCTGTGTTGGTACGGCAGGCGGGCATCGTCGAGCCATTCAACGACGGGGCAGGCAAACCAGTCAATATCCAGCTCCACGTTGGTCGAGCGCCGATCCTTGCGGCTGGCAACAGTAACGGCGACATTGCAATGATGGAGTTCGCCGCCAGTAGCGGCAGGCCTTATCTCAACCTGCTGGTGCACCACGATGATGCCGAGCGTGAATATGCCTACGACACCAGCGCAGAGCAAGCATTGGAGATAGCCGCCAAGCTCGGTTGGACAGTAATCAGTATGAAGAAGAATTGGAAGAAAATTTTCTAAACTTCGATACCCGAGAGAAGGGTCTGATACAGGCTGAGTGAGAATTCAGCTAAAGGCTCGAATTTTGGTGATTGGCATGCCGCTGACGATCCTGGCAGGTATGGTGGTCGCCGTTCTCCTGTTCAGCGATTTGACCGTCTGGGAGGCGGCGATCCTGGCCATAATCCTGGCCCCAACAGATGCCAGCCTGGGTGCTGCTGTGGTAAATAGCCGATTTGTGCCAGTACGCAGCCGCCAGGCGCTCAGCGTAGAGTCCGGATTGAATGACGGTCTCTCCATTCCGCTGTTGATGTTGTTTATCGCCCTGGCGCAGGTCGAATCACCGACCCACGATACATCCTGGATTGTTTTCACCATACAACAGATCGGCTTTGGTTTGCTGGTCGACTTGGCGCTCGGCTGGGTTGGCGGTCGTCTAATGGCAAATGCAGAACAACGCGGGTTGATGACAAAAGCCGCCCAACAGCTTGCACTGCTTGCGCTGGCGATATTATCCTGGGGGTTCGCCGAAAAAGTGATTGGCGGAAATGGGTTCATCGCGGCATTCATTGCTGGCAGTATGATCAAGTATAGCTTTGAAAGTGCTCATGGGCGGAATGCAGAATTCGACGAGGCCTGGGTAATTTTCTTACATACTTTATCTTCTTCATTTTTGGGCAATTGCAGCGCCATTTTTAGGCGCAATAACAGGACTACTCTGGTTTTATGCTTTATTAAGCCTGACCCTTGTGCGCATGCTTCCGGTAGCGATCGCATTAATCGGCGCCATACTGTAGCGCGCTTCAGTGCTCTTCTTGGGTTGGTTCGGTCCACGCGGGCTGGCCTCTATCGTTATGGGCTTGATTTTTCTTGAGGAGAAAGCAAACCTTGCCGGGGAAGCTGTCATTGAAATGGCATTAATCGCCACCGTACTTCTCAGTATATTTGCACACGGGATCAGTGCATACCCTGCAATCAATAAATATGCACAGCAGGTGCAGTCTATGGGTCCCAATGCACCCGAGAAACAAGACCAAGCTCCTGTTTAAAACTTTAGAAAACCCCGGAGAAGCTCTCCTGGGTGAACTTGCAAATGTGAGCTGGAAATGTTAAAATACTTTTTTACGAATCCAACCCGGGAGAAAAGTAACAAGGAAAAAACATGAACAAACCTCAGTCTGATTGGCAATATTTCATAAACGGCGCCATAGGTTATCTGGTGGGCGCTTTAACTTTTGTTCTCTTCATCTTCCTGGTCACCCAATTTGGGGTGATTAAGGGTCTCATTAACCAAATAGACGAGAGCCAGGACCTGGTGCGCCTGCTAGCCGTTCCAGTATTGGCGGGGTTGATGCTGGCAATTGGTGGAGCAATCCTGGGTGGAGTGGGGGGATGGGCTGTCACAAGAATTTTCAGAACAACACGTAAAGCCGATTTAGTTATTGGCAGCGCGATCGCCTTCGCTGTGAGTACAAGCGTGCTCTCACTGGTATTCCTTCTGGTGATCGGATTCCTCGGTCTCTACAATAACATGGCTAGTGATAGGATCGAACAATATGGTTTGATCTTCGGTCTGTTAGGGTTGGTATTCGGTCTACTAACCGGTCTTCTACAGGCGTTTATGACCGTACGCGTACGCCACACGTGGAGAATCATCCTGGCAGCTATTCTAGGATTTTCAATTGGAGGAGTTTTATTGGGATTGATCGTGCGATTTCTCAACCCGACAACCGGATTCATCACGTACCCGGTACTGACATTCATCCTACTGGCTCTAGGGCTGCTGCTACCATTCACCCTCGGTGGTGGCGCTTTGGGATTCAGCTATGGACGCTTAGCCCAGCGAGTTACCAGAGATGGGGTAGAGGTTGAAACCATCCAGCCCTCTAAATGGCAGTTGATAATCGTTGCCGTTCTGGGTCTGATCATCACATCTTCATTGCTCACTACACTTGGGCAGATCGAAAGTTTTTTGACCATCCAGCCTGCGAACTCAAAATCCCAACTTCCTTCGAAAACCACCGCTGTCCGCTGGTCTGAACCCATCAATAATGCAAACTCTCCTGACCCAATTTCCGGGCAATCTCAGGTCACCCAGGACAGCCAGGGGATTAATTATGAAGTCTGGTGTGATACAGATGGGAACGTCCAATATCAAAAAGGCACTGGACCAGTCGAACAAATCCCATATCCCGGCTGTACGAATGAGCCCACGATAGCCATTGATAGCGATGGTCTGCCACACGTGGTCTGGTACGCACAGGAGATACATGATAATTTCGGGAACATCCGCTCGACCAGCGCATTAGTAGAAAGTATCCGCTTCCAAGACGGCTGGAGCGACCCGGCAATCGCTGCTTTAACCGAAACCGCTGTCCAGCCTGAGATGACAAATGACCCGTCTGGGAACCTTCAATTGGCGTGGGTTGACACGATAGAAAACAGT
>CBFDCK010000162.1:0-6730 GCA_965603285.1 uncultured bacterium | reverse complement strand
GGCTTCAGAAAAACCCCACCATGCCGTGTGCAGCTAAGTTTTGAACCTGCCTTCGCAGGTTGGGTCCCGCCTCCAGAGTTCAGCCTTGGCCTCAGCCTATCGCTTCCTTCTAAGAAGATTGGAACCCCTTATAAGAGTGTTGGCTCAAAACCGAGGTGCGGCATCACGCGCACAGCAGGGCAATTTATTTATACCATAAAACGATTCTAATGGGTAGGTGATTTGCCTCCAACACGACATAATTGAACAACAATATTCCCAGACCTTCTGTCACTACATATTAAAGTCATACTTTACTTAAGGATACATCCTCTTTATCGTGCGCGGGAACGGTATCGTTTCACGGATATGATTGATTCCGCAAATCCAGGATACAGTTCGCTCCACTCCTAATCCAAAACCACTGTGAGGTACACTTCCAAAACGCCGCAGTTCAAGATACCACTTAAATGCATCCTCGGGTAAATTGTGTTCATGCAGCCGCTGCAGCAACAATTCTGGATCCGAAATTCGCTCACTGCCGCCAATAATCTCCCCATACCCCTCGGGTGCTAGTAAATCGACGCTTTTAGAAACCTCAGGTCGTCCCGGCCATGGTTCCATGTAAAACGCTTTCACCTGCGTGGGAAATCCATACACAAACACAGGTTTATTAAACTCTTCAGTCAATGCAGTTTCGTGGGGGGAGCCAAAATCCATTCCCCAATCAAAATTTAATAACTCCTTCTGTTCTGGATCCTCACTCCTGTCGCGAATCTCCCCAATCATCTCGACCGCTTCGTCGTATGAAATTCTTGGGAACGGAGGCTCAATAGCCTCGAGCTGCGAAGTGTCCCTACCCAATGATTCTATCTCCGGTGCACGTTCATTAAGAACCCGCTTGATGATATAGGTGATAAATTGTTCACCAACTTCCATCAGTTCATCCAGGTTACAGAATGCCATCTCAGGCTCGACCATCCAAAATTCGGTTAAATGGCGCCGAGTTTTGGATTTCTCTGCCCGGAAAGTAGGTCCAAAAGCATAAACCTTATTGAAAGCGAATATATTCGCTTCGTTATAAAGCTGCCCACTTTGCGCTAAAAATGCAATACCTTCGTCAAAATATGGGGTTTCAAAAAGTGTCGTTGTGCCTTCGCAAGCTGCCGGTGTCAAGATTGGTGTATCAAGATTAATAAACCCATTCTGGTCAAACCATTCACGAATTGCACTTATGACCATTGCGCGTATTCGGAGGATCGCCCACTGGCTGGGCATCCTTATCCAGAAATGCCGATTATCCATCGCGAAATCGACCCCATGTTCTTTAAGAGCCATTGGATAGTCATCTACTGCCGCCTGTATGATCTGAAATTGAGTAATGCCAAGTTCATAGCCGCCTGGGATACCAGGAGCGCGCTTATCAGCCCGGATAACTCCAGTTACGATGATCGATGATTCCTGAGGAATATGCACCAGTTGATTAAATAATTCGGCGTCAATATCGTTTTTAAATGCCACACACTGCACAAATCCATATCCATCGCGAACGAGTAAAAAAACCAACTTGCCTTTATGTGTTCGATTGTAAACCCAACCTCTAATCGTTACTTCTTGGTTTTCATATTCAGCAACATGTTCAACTCTGATAACTGGGGGCATCAATATTCCTCCGTATTTATCAATCAAGCTTGATATGCAGATCTTTCAACTGGTATGGATCAACCGGTGAAGGTGCGTCTGCCATCACATCGCGTGCATGCTGGTTCTTTGGAAATGCAATCACTTCACGAATATTGGGCTCATCCGCCATGATCATGCAGAGACGATCAATGCCAGGGGCTATCCCACCATGAGGAGGGACCCCATATTCAAACGCTTCCAGCATATGACCAAACCGATGTTGCGCCGTCTCACGGTCCAAACCGATCAATTCGAAAACCTTCTCCTGCAGTTGACGATCATATATACGGATCGAACCTCCCCCGACTTCATAACCATTAAGAACCATATCGTACTGTTGACCGCGTGCTTTACCAGGATCGATCTCGAGCAGCGGGATATCCTCAGGCATAGGAGCGGTAAATAAATGGTGACTGGGATCCCATCTTTGTTCTTCCGAATTCCAGATAACGAATGGGAAATCTATCACCCAGCAAAATGCCAGCACGTCCGGATCAATTAATCCCAACCTTTTCGCCAGGGATACCCTCAAAAAACCCAATGCTTCATTCACAACGGCCGGTTGATCAGCAACAAATAATAATAAATCTCCAGGGTTTGCTTCCAGACGTGCCATGATGACTTCAACATTTTCAGGTGAGATATATTTAGCAAAAGAGGAGCGCTGCTCACCTTCGGAGGTTAATGCCAAATAGGCAAGACCCTTTGCTCCATGTCCTATTACTAATTCGTTTACTTCATCAATCTGTTTTCGGCTATAGTCCCCTAAACCTTTAGCATTGATACAGCGTACATGTCCTCCTGCAGTTACGACCTTTTCGAAAACTTTGAACCCGATACCAGGCACGATATCCGTTATATCTTTAAGCTCCATGCCAAAACGAATATCCGGGTTATCTTTGCCAAATCGCTCCAACGCTTCTTGATAAGTCATTCTAGGCCAGGGACTCGTTAATAATCGCTTATGCGGAACGACCTCTGCAACCATATCAGTGAATAGATCCTCAGTGAGTTTCATAATATCTTTACGCTCGACAAAGGACATTTCAAGGTCTAGTTGTGTGAATTCTGGTTGTCGGTCTCCACGCTGGTCCTCGTCACGGAAACAGCGTGCAATCTGAAAATAACGATCGATTCCCGCCACCATCAGGAGCTGCTTCAACTGCTGAGGAGACTGCGGTAAGGCGTAGAAATCGCCTAAATGCTGGCGCGAGGGGACCAAATAGTCACGCGCTCCCTCCGGAGTCGATTTAAATAAAATCGGGGTCTCAATTTCGAGGAAATCGCGCTCACTCAAATAATCGCGTATAAATTTGACAACCTTATGCCTTAATTCCAGATTATTCCTCATGCGCGCACGCCGTAAATCGAGGTAGCGATAGCGGAGACGGGTTTGCTCATCCGCTTCATCCTGTCCGTTGATAGAAAACGGTGTTGGTTTGGCCGGATTGAGTATTTTTACCTCTAATACTTCTACCTCAATTTCACCTGTCGATAAATTTGGATTTTCCTTACCTTCCAGCCTTGGACGCACAATTCCCTCTACCTTGATAACCCATTCTAAGCGTACAGGATCCATTACTTGGTGTGCTTCGGGAGAATCAACAGGGTTTGTCACGATTTGGACAATCCCATAACGATCACGTAGGTCTATGAATGTCAAACCACCATGATCGCGACGGCGATGGACCCAACCAGCCAACATCACCCTTTGTCCAATATGAGTACTGCGTAATTCACCACAGTATTGAGTTCTATACATATAATATCTCCAAAAACAATCACCCTCGGCTTGAGGCGCTTGACAATAGGTTAGGCTCCCTTCAATCCCGAGGTAATGTGATACTCACTAGGACGCTCTCTCGGCTCAAATCCTGCCAGAACAACAATTACTGTGGCAGTCGTTTTCCCAATATTTCGCCAGCGATGCCGTAGTTCAGCTGCAAATATCAAACTATCCCCTTCATCTAATATGTACTTCTGGTTTTCAATCTCGTATTCAATCTGACCGCTTATGCAAAAAACGAATTCGTGACCGCTGTGAATCATTCCAAAGGGACCACTGCTCGCCTCACCTTCTAGCGTCAGCAGAATGGGTTCAATATGACCTGTGAACGTCTCCCCTCCTAAGCCTTCCCAAATACCATTTGGAAATTTAACCTTTGTTCGCCCCGATAACTTACAAAACACAATATCTTTTTGAGCAGGTTCTTCCCGAAAGAATGCTGTTATCGGGACGTGCAACCCACCAGAGATCTTGTATAGTGTACTTACTGACGGCGAGCTTAGACCACGTTCAATCATACTGAGAGCATTCGTCGATAGACCGCTATCACGAGCTAAAGCCCGCATAGATTTACCTCTTTCCTGCCTCAATTCTCGCAAACGAGTACCCACATCAACGATAGTAATGTCATTTTCAAGCGATTCCATGTTCAACCACCTTTTTTTAATTTGAAGTTTATGTGATTTATTGCTACATTATACCCGTGATAATCGGATTTATTAAATAGAATTCCGCAAATTGCGCTAATCCTTGCGAAGGTATTTCGGAAGTGCTTGTTCGTCAATGCATGTATACAAATTGCCTAACTTTCATAGATTCCAGGGAAATTCTACTCGTCTGTAACCAGCGCAAGGTTGAATAGAAGATTCTTGAACAATATGACTCATTAGAATATCGGGAAATCATGATTGTAAGCTGTTATCCTTATTTTATGACAGGTTGATCATTCTATCTCAAATAATCGGTTTTTATTACTCCTATTTGTGACATTTTCTACAAACGTTATGTGACAATAATCACTATTGATTAAAACCTGTAAATGTTATTATTACACAATCAAATGTATGCATGTATGTGCATATATATAAGAAAGCACGATTAAAGGGCTATAATGATGATATCACCAAAGCTTTCCCAAGAAGTTACCAGGTTACATGCCGAGATTTGCTCTGGATTAGCTGATCCAAGACGAATCTTAATCATATACGCCCTATCAGAACAATCTCTCAATGTAAGCCAAATCGCGAACGAGGTTGATATCAGTCAACCAACAGCTTCTCGTCATCTGACAATTCTTCGTGAACGTGGTATTGTCTCGGCAAACCGCGCTGGACAATCGGTCATTTATATGCTTCAAGACCAACGAATTATCCAGGCTCTTGATCTGCTGAGAGCAGTTTTAGCAGACAAGTTGAAAAGCCAGGCTGATCTTGCGAATTCCGCAAGTGAGGCTTTTTCTAACTAACCTATTAAATTTAGAAGGAGAAATACTAGTGAAAACATTATTAATCCTAGGAGCCGGGACCGGTGGCACGATGGTTGCCACTAAAATGGCTAACATGCTGGACCTCCAGGAATGGCGAATAATCATCGTTGACCGGGATGAATCGCATTATTACCAACCGGGCTTTCTATTTATCCCATTTGGTATATATTCTCCCAGCGATGTAGTCAAACCAAAACGTAATTTTCTCCCCCCACAGGTAGAAGTAATTTTTTCTGATATCGAGATCATCGAACCAGATCAAAACCGAGTTCAATTGAGCTACGAAAAGAAAGTCATTAATTACGACTACCTGGTTATAGCGACAGGAAGCCATATCCATCCTGAAGAGACTCCAGGACTCATGGACGGTGCATGGCGAAAGAACATTTTCGATTTCTATACGGTGGAAGGTGCAACTGCCCTCAGTCGCTTCTTGAAGTTCTGGAAAGGCGGAAGAATGGTGCTCAACATCACAGAGATGCCGATCAAATGCCCGGTTGCTCCCCTGGAATTTATCTTTCTCGCTGACTGGTTCTTCCACGAAAGAAGTATACGCGATGATGTCGAAATTGTATTTGCCACTCCATTAGCTGGTGCATTTACAAAGCCGCGGGCATCAGGGATTTTAGGAAATATTCTCGAAGAAAAGGGCATTCTCCTGGAACCTGATTTCAATATTATGGAAGTTGACACAACAAAACAGACAATTCGCTCTTATGACGAACGTGAGATTGACTATGACCTCTTAGTAACGATCCCGACAAATATGGGCGCTGAGGTTATTGATAGATCCGATATGGGGGACGAACTCAACTTTGTCCCCACTGACAAGCACACTTTGCAATCTCCTAAATGGGAAAATATCTGGATTATTGGAGACGCTGGCAATACACCTACTTCCAAAGCCGGTTCTGTAGCTCACTTCATGCTGGACGTTCTGGTTGATAATATTCTACGACACATGGAAGGGTTGGAACCGCTCCCTAAATTCGATGGTCATGCAAACTGCTTCATCGAATCGGGATTTGAGAAAGGCATCTTGATCGATTTCAACTACGATGTAGAACCACTTCCCGGAAAATATCCGCTTCCAGGATTTGGTCCTTTCTCCTTGTTGAAGGAATCATCCGTTAACCACTGGGGAAAAATGATGTTCCGATGGATTTACTGGAATATGATGCTCAAAGGCGAGGATATGCCTTTTGAATCGCAAATGAGCATGGCAGGCAAATGGGCATAGGAACCAGATATGGACGATGAATTAGCTCTTCTACATCAGAAAATTGATCTTCTGACCAGTCATGTTGAGATGCAGAACCAACGCCTGGAAGAACTCGAGGTAAATGGCAACGGTTCTCAGGCAGTAATAACTAAACTTGATTACCTTACCCAACAATTTGAAGTCCTATGCCAACATCAGGACGAGATGGATGAACTCAAACGTGATCTGATCCCCATCGCAAATCACATGGTGAAACTGTCAATTGATGAATTGGCAGAAATTGGCACAGAGTTTCAATCTGAAGATCTTCTCTTTCTTGTAAAGCGTCTTTTACGCGATACACATATGCTTATGGGACTTCTGGATCGTTTGGAATCAACAGTCGATTTATTCGATGAGACGAAACGAATCACAGATCAGGTATTCAACCAGGCTGTAATCAGCTTAGATTCTATGGAACGCGAAGGATACTTCGCATTTGCCCGCCAGGGATGGCGAATCGTTGAGCGTATAGTGACGGAATTCAGCGAAGATGATGTTCAAGCTCTCGGTGATAACGTGATTGCGATATTAA
>CBFDCK010000161.1:0-6789 GCA_965603285.1 uncultured bacterium | reverse complement strand
AATGGCACCGAGACGCGCTGGAACCTGGGTACGTTGGGTGAGTTAAAGAGCACCATCGCCCCCACCATAAGCGATACAACCCCGGCCGCGGTTAACGCCCCATGGGTCGGCGCCTTGACCTCCAAGATGAAGAGCACAAAAGCGGTGATGATAAAGACGATTCCGAACCAGTTGACAGGCAGCACGCCCAACCCGTAGGTCGCTAAAGCCAGGCAGACCACACCGATGAAGCCTGCCACCCAGCCGCCCGGGCTGCCGAGCTCGATCAGGATGGCCTGAACACCAACCGCCATCAGCAGGAATACGACGTTGGGGTTGGTCAGGACTCCAAGCAGTTCTTCAATAAACGATTGCTCAAAGGGTGTAACTACGGCATCCTCTGTAGTAAGCGTTTTTGCGCCGTCGATTGTCTCAACAGTGAAGCCGTCAAGCTGTCTCAACAGGTCGCTCACATTATCAGCGACGAAGTCCACCAGACCGACTTCCAGGGCTTCGTTCGCCGATACCGCTTCTGCTTCTTCAATCGTACTTTCGGCCAGATTGAGCGCTTCCAGACCGCGCCCCTCAGCCAGCGAACGCACGGTGGCTTTGAGGATGTTCTTGGTCTTGGCTTCCATCGTCTCACCCAGGTCTTCACCTTCCGCTCCAACCGGGCTGGCCGCGCCGATAGCCGTTTCGGGCGCCATAGCGGAGGCGTGCCCTGCCAGGACTATCACCGTACCGGCGCTGCCGGCCATCGCCCCGCGCGGCGCGACGTACACCACCACCGGTACCGTGCTGGCGCGTATGTCCTTCACTATGCGGTTCATCACGTCGACGCTGCCACCGGGTGTGTCGAGCTGGAATATAAGAACTTCCGCCCCATCGCCCTCGGCTTTAGTGATACCGCGCGACAGGTACTCCGCCATAGCCGGAGTGACCGCGCCTTCGGCGGTCAACAGCAGGGCGGTGGGCGATTCGTCCTGGGCGAGGACCTGTGCGGGAGCAATGAGAGACCCGAGGGCGAATAACAGCCATACATACAGCCAGACATGTTTGGTCAAAAAAAAACCTCCAAGGGCGACTATTCGTTGCCTTGCAGGTATTATAGCATTTTTGCCCGGACGTAATTCCTTTTTTTTTCCAACCCTTGATATCGGTGAGGCACTTTCTAGCTTTATCTTGAAAAAAGGTCCTGGCGCGGGAGTCCAGGAAGCTGAGAGGAAAGTTGGTTCAACCTCCCGCAGGTTGTTCCCATTATTAGCTATTATACCAAATTAGCGCAAGAAAGCTCATGCCTCACTCCCGCAAGCAACCTGCGGGAGGTTAGCTATTTCACCAGACGGGAATATCTCAACAACTCCCCTTTACCCAGAACTATTGTTCTATTATAATTAATATTGAATTTATACGAGCGTGATGCATGAAAGAAGAAAAACCAACACAAGCAAGGCTTCACCCCAACCCACCAGCCGGGCTGGTACATCTACAGCGAGATGAGGCGTTGGGGGTGCAACTGCAAGCCTGGGAGGAAACTTTCCAGGGTTGGCTGGGCGGCTATGATAACCCGGAAACACGGAAACGGATGGCAAGACCGGTGCAGAGCTGCCTGAGATTCGGCGGCATGCCAGCGTGGGATGTAACTGACGATGTCGTTAAGCGGTATTTAGAGGAAGAATTAGGAGATAAGAGCGCCAATACTCAATACTTCCACCTCAAAGCCATACGCTCTTTCTACCAGTACGCGCTAAACAGCTCGACAGCGCGGGATTTGAAAATCGAGGGCAACCCAGGGGAGGCGGTACGCTTCCCAACACCCGGATTATTCTTGAAGGCGCGGGCGTTGAGCGAAGAGCAGGTGCGCAAGCTGTTCGCAGCCATCGACCGGGAGACGCCGATAGGCAGCCGTGATTACGCCCTATATGTGACCGTGCTGGGAAGCGGATTGAAGGGGAGCCAGGCGCTTCGCCTGCGTTTGGGGGACATCGTTCGGCAAGGAGAAAAAGCCTGGATCGTAGAGCGTGAGGGAAAACAGAGCAAGCGGAGATGGCTGCCCTGGTGCGCCTGTGAAGCAATACGGACAGCCCTGCGGACCAGCGGAGAGAAGAAGGAGGCACAAGCGGAAGCATACGTATTTACACCCCTGCAGGACTTGAGCGGGATCCTGGAAAAGCGGCGAGGAGAAACCTGGAATAAAAATCCTCTGTCGGTGGAAAAAGCGGCAGATTATTTGAAACGTTATGCGGAATGGGCTGAGTTGGAGAGTGGGAAAGTGACCCTGGAAAGCCTGCGCTCTACGGGTGCATTATTACGGTGGAGGGAGGGCGCCAACCTGGAAGAACTGGCGGATTACCTGGGACTGGCAAACGGCTACCAGGCACGCTGGATGATAAATAGGCTGCGGGGGCAAAATTCTGCAAAAGGATGGTTTGAGGGAGTAAAAGAACATTCCGGAAAGGCGAACCGCCTGGAAGCGCGTGTTGAACGGGTATTGAAGGACATCCTGCCCCCAGAAGGACAGCCCGGGCGGGGCAAGCGGCGTAAAACGGGCGGGCAACAAAGTGAATTCACGCTGCTGGTGGGAGAGGTCATGTCAAAACCAATCTCGGTGGAAGAGGTGAAAGAAGCACAAACATTACAAGGTCTGGAGGAAGAGATCGCTTTACTGCGGGTGCTGATAAGAAGGTTGTTTGAGGCAATGCCGGAGGAACCTACGGCTAAAGAAGCAGTCAGATACGCCAGATTACTCAGCAACCTGGCAGGTAAAGTTACGACTATGGTGAAAACGAAACCAAAATTGAAGGGAGGAGAGAACGAACATATAAAGGCATTGTTGGAAATAAATTTCGAGGATGAGACCGCTTCGACAAAGAGCATTCCTTCGCAGGCTCAGGAATAGCGCAATGACATTCCCGTTTTACGACGGCGGGAACACCGTCCGGATCGGGATGAGGATCGGGATGAGGTTAGCCATCAGCGTTTATGACCAGGCATACCTGCTAATGCTATCAACCCAAAGTAGAAATGTAATCAAGATGTAATCAAGATTGATACAATGTGTAAAATCGTCTAAACTAATAATAGATAAAGTTCAAGGTTTATGCAGGTTTGTGACACATAAGTTCCGCATTACCATGAAAGGACGGTGGGATTATGTTTGTTCCAGTCTTTGGATTTTACAGGTTGCGCTTCGTATTCCCTTTAATCGTTGTAGTGTTTTTGAGCCTTTTTGTCATCACCCCGGTACAACCTTCTGTTTCTTCGCCTGATTCTTACCCTCCAGATCCTACTTCCGATATTCCCTGGTCTTCCGGCACTTCTACGGTAGCGCATGTGCAGGCAGCTTTCAATAACGCGCGTGTCGCGGAAAATTTGCAGTTGGGCACAACGATCCCCTTATTAACTCTGCCGAACCAGTCAACCTGGGACGCGATGAGCGACAACGAGAAAGCCGAATGGCTAGTCTACCGTGAGCGCGTGGATCGCGGCATGCAGCCGCTGCACGGTTTTGAAAGCAACGTGATCAGCATCGCCCAGTATTACGCCGAATACCTGCTCGATAACGACGTATGGGGCCACGACAAGGATGGGAATTCCCCCTGGCAGCGTTTAAACACCAATCCAACCATCAACGGCTGCCACGATTTCCTGGGCGTGGCAGAGAATCTGTGGGCTGGGCTCACCACGGGGACCAGCATCGGGCTGCCATTGGAGCGCTCAATCTATAACTGGATATACGATGATAGTTCAAGTAGTTGGGGACACCGCCACATGGTGCTGTGGTATCCCTATAACGACAACAGCGGGCCGGCAGGTAAAGAGGGCTTTATGGGCATCGGGCGCGCCAGCGGCGGTCCTTACCAGGGATGGCCTTTCGCCGAGGTGATCGTGATGAATGTCTTCGATCCTTGCTCTACCTGGGTCTACTCAACGATAACACCGTCTCGTTATGCCTATTTTCCGATCGTGTTGAAAAGGTAGCTAGTCAAAGGGTCCTTTACGGGCGCATCATCGATCAGGGTGTCCCGGTTAACGGCACCGAGGTCTGGCTGCGCTATCACGACGGCTCCAGCTGGTCAACTTATTCGACAACAACAACCAATGCCAACGGCGACTACCAGTTCAGCGGTCTTCCCAGTTTGAGCGGAGATCAAAGATACTTAGTTCGCTGGCCTAATAGAGATGAGATTATTTACTGGCTGGCTTACTGGGAATGCTGGGAGATTTCGGTAACCACAACCGATCCCAGGTACTTCCGCTGCTTTTTCGACATTGAAGGTATTGATCTGCTCTCCCCGGCTAACAGTTCAACCGTCGCAATACCTCATACCTTCACGTAGTCCAAACGCGCTACCACTTCGGACAGCTACCAATGGCACATAGCAGATAACTTCCTAAGAACTTACGGTTAAGTTTTCCTTATTGGTATCGGGGTTTATGGTCTTGTTCACCGGTATCTGATTTACACAAACAAATACCAAATAGTGTTGACGATATAATCCATATTAACTGCCTCCTTTGACCCACAATACTAACTTGTAAAGTGGATCAGTTTTTGGGGGGCAGGTCAAATCGCTCTTTTCCCATTTTCTGCTCCAGATGCTTTGTTGGTCTTATTATATTAAAGAACGGTTCTGAGGTCAATTAAATATGTTTTTTTCAACACTCTCAACCAATTGGTATTGCATTTGTTCAAAATTAGGCTATAATTAGGAAAATAGCATTATACTCCCAGTTATTTAATCCGTATAAGGGCAAACCCATCGCGAGGTGGGGACGCAAAGCTAAGGATCTGTAGTACAGACCGCCAAGCTGCCGGAAGTGTTTTCGGCGGCTTTTTTCTTATAAGAGGTGATGGATCTCTTTCAATTATCACAAACACAAAAAGATGATTTGTGGAATTAGAAAATATAGAAGATGTTCTTTATAAGTAAGAACATCTATGGGAAGGAAACTTGGCTCATAATTATGTAAGCGAGAGAATATGGACCATACCAGTAGAACAAATGGACAAAGCATTAAAGGAGCTTAAGAGTGATTAAATTTCTGTTATTTCTTGTCCTCTGGTTTGTGGCTGGAGTTGGTTTGGGTATGATTTGGGACACTGATTCCTTGCTCTTTGTTGGGTTATATTCTGGTTGGTTCTGGTTAGGAATGACTGGACTACTAATTTATAATGTAAAAATAGCAACAGTGATGATGAGAAAAATTTGATTTATGATTGCTACCCATTTTTCAATGAATTAGTACTCTTAGAAATTAGGCTACATGAATTGTCTGATGTAGTAGATAAATTCGTATGGGTGGAAGCTGTACTGTTTAAGAACCTGTGAGACAAAATAGGGTGGAAATATAAGAGAAACTTTACGACAAAGATCGCTGTCTAATATACTGACCACCCATGTATAATAAATTTATTTAAAGGTTGGAAAGACTCTCTTAGCTAAATGCAAGTATTGTCCTAAATGCTTCGACGACATACACTAAGACGTTATGGCGGTGATGCGTCATTAGCCTCAGCATTGCTGCTTGCCTCAACCCTGCTAATTACGGTCACTCTCTTACTCGTCTTTTCGTTCATTGGATAGTTTATGCAAATTAATATCAATAAAGAAGTTTTCACAACCGAAGAAGCTGACTTCATCATAGACAAGCTCGAACAAGCTTCGGAGAAAGGTTTCATAGCCAGAAGGTTTGAAAACAATCCCTACCTGCTGACATCATATGTAGGAGTAGAAGAAAAAGGCATCACACCAAAATGGAACGTGAAAATTTATACCTACCATAAGAAAAAGAAGGGTCATAGCCTGGTATGTGTTGATAAGCACGTGTTAAGCAGGTTGCTTGATGAAGATTATGACGCCTTGATTCCACCCGACCTTCAAATATTACGGATTGATGATGCTGGCTGGGGTTTCCCTTTATGCGGTGTGATGGTAGGTATATCAGATGAAAATAAAGTTCTCACTGCAATAGTGCCGATTGAATATTTCAGAAATGACACGGAGAACCGCTTTAATGAAAAGCACTATCTGAAATATTATGCGGATTTAGCACTAGAACTACTCGACCAGTTTGGTGCGACTCCAAAAAATCATCGTATTGAAATATGCACGGGATATGTAAATCAACTGCTTCGAGAAGAACTCCGAGAACTCGGATTTGATGTTCGAGTCGTTGAAATTAAAGGAATACTTCAAGAAGTACTCGAAGCACAATACAATGCATATGTGCTGGAGGAAGTTGGCTCAGACATTTACTACGATCCGAAGGATATGAAGAAATCAGAAATACCATCCAGCTATAAAGAATGCCTCGAATATGGGAAAAGACACTGTCCCCATCAGATCAAGACAGGATGGAATGCAATAAGTGGGCTAGGAATTTAAGAACAGTGTTACGAAATTTATTGAGAATGGCAACAGTTTATTTGCCTCAAATTTTTTGAATCCTATAGACAAGGAAAAAATGGATTCAATCTAAATACTTAAACAAATTGACCGTAATCAATACTTTCACTCAGCTGTTGAAAAGTGATTACCTCAAATGCTGTTGTTTTTGACCAATCTTTTCAAAATAATCATATCCAACAAATTCATTGAATTCTTTTTTGTCCTCTTCGCTAAGATCATTTACATAAGATTGGTGGAATTTATTTACATGATCAGTTATAATAGGCATTAGCTTAAGAGGTTCTAGGAGAATAAAAATCCTTATTTATAGGTAAAAATCTACCTAAAGTTAAGCAAAAACGCGGGCGTCGCCAAGTGGTAAGGCATCAGCCTTCCAAGCTGACATTCACGGGTTCGA
>CBFDCK010000160.1:0-6852 GCA_965603285.1 uncultured bacterium | reverse complement strand
TGTAATGTTATTCATGTTCAAGGAGAGTCTCGAAAGCTAAAGAAACAGCATGTTTGAAGACGTCCCTCCTCTATAAAATATCTTTAACAAGCGGGTACAGATGGCAGGAAAGATGTAGGTCGAAGATCAGAATCCACAGTCGGAATATTCAGGGGAGGAAGATGACTAGGGAGTGTGGAAATGATCATGTTGACGCAGAGTTTTAGCAGTGTATATTGAGTCGCCGGCGTAAATCAACCAGTGGAGTTTTTAGTCGTCTCGGAAGCGGGATAGGACATCTGGAAGAAGGCGCCGATTGCGAAGGTATCGATCGAAGTGCTAGGCCAGAGAGGGCGCATGTGTATGGGCAGTACGCGATAATCCTCTGCCAAGCACTCGAGCAAGGGACGGTAAGCGCTAAGTGGATTACCAAGAGTGAAAGGGAAGGGAAGTGGAAAGTCTGTGGTTGCACATTCTTCGAAGGAAAGGGGTTTCATGGAATTGTCAATTGTCAATTGTTAATTTATTATCAGTATTGTCCGTAGTCTACGTGCGAGCTAGGGCGGTTTCCTACCCTCAGGCGGTCGTGGACTTCAGAGCCGAGGTTCTGCCAGTATTCAGCCCGGTCCTGTACTCCATACACCCATTCGTCCAAGTATGCTTTGATCTTCTCAGGAGACTTGCTGATCGAGTCCCATTCCAGGTAAAAGGCATTATCGCGGTCATAATAGCCCTGGGTGTAAGATGGATGGCAGGCATGGGGCACATGACATACGGCGTCCACGATGAGGGCTGGTATCAGGGTGCGGTTGGGATCGGAACGGATGACGGATTCGTCAACGATTTCTTCTGCGGAAAGGATCACCCGTTTGGAGGCAAATGCGGCCTCTTTCTGTTCGCCGATAATGCCCCAAATCTGGCCGTTACCGGCCTGGTCGGCGCGCTGGACGTGCACAATAGCGACGTCGGGATTAAGCGCCGGCACCACGACAACTTCATGCCCCGAGTATGGGTCCACAACGCGGCGGTACATGGGGTTGGCTTTTTCCAGGTCGATCGCCGCGGTGGGATTCATAGGCATAAATGGCAGCCCAGAAGCGCCAGCCTGTAGTCTGGAGATCATGCCAAAGTGAGAGAATTCTTCCCACTCAAGACGTCCGGCCTCGATCGCTCCTCGCACGACGCGCAGTGAGCCCACTCCAGGATTGCCCATGTAGGAGAAGACCACCTTACGAGCACAACCGGCGGCCACAATCTGGTCGTATATCAAATCGGGTGTGGCGCGGGCGAGAACCAGGTCCGCTTTCCCCTGGCGGATAATTTCGTGTCCGGCTGCAAATGGGATCAGGTGTGTAAATCCGGCTGCATAAATAGTATCGCCATCGTTTACGAACTGTTGGATAGCTTTGGTGAGTGAGATAAGTTTGGTCATGGTGTTTTGGAAGTAAGGGATTAGTTATCCGGGGATTAGGAAATCAGGTACCGGGTGATTAGTTATAAAAGATAAGGCATCAATGGTCTGTGATCACGGAATAGGATGCCTTATCTCTACTTACCTAATCAATCAGCGTCTGAATTTGCTCGTGCATGTACAGCGGCAGGTAGTAATGTCCGCCGGCGTTCTTGCCGCTTGAGCCGGAACCCTTCCAGCCGCCGAAAGGTTGGAAGCCGGGCCAGGCGCCCGTTGTAGCTCCCTGAGGCCGGTTGGCGTAATTAACGCCAGCCTGAATGTGCTGGAAGAACCATTTGACCTCATCTTCCGAACCGTAGAAACCGGATGTTAGACCGTAATTCACATCGTTTGCCAGCTTCATGGCTTCGTCCAAGCTGCTTACCTTAGCGATGGTCGTTATGGGCAAGAACATTTCGTATTTCCAAAGGTAGTGATCAAGAGGCACATCGGCAGCCAGTGTTGGTGTGCAGAAGTATCCCTTGGGAAAATCGTCATCGCTGAGTAATTCGCCGCCAGTGAGTATCCGTCCGGCTTGAGCAAGCTCCGTGACGAATTTTTGATAGTCTTCATAGGAATACTTATTGATAACAGGACCCATCCAGACCGTCTTGTCGGTCGGATCACCAACCGAGATCTTTGAGGTTAAAACCACAAGTCTTGAAACGAGCTCATCGTAAACCGGTTCTTCGATGAAAACCCGCGAACAGGCTGAGCATTTTTGCCCCTGCAGCCCAAACGCCGAACGGACGATACCGGCCGCGGCCCGCTCCAGGTCAGCATTGCGGGAGACGATGGCCGGGTTCTTGCCTCCCAGTTCGAGAATTGTCGGGCGAACGTAACGACCCTGGGCGAAGTCGCGGAAGATACCCATCCCGACATCGAAAGAGCCGGTGAATGTAACACCGTCCACTTCGGGACTGTCGATAAGAGCCTGTCCCAAAGTGCGTCCAGGACCGGTTACGTAGTTGAAAACGCCCTCGGGCAATCCAGCATCACGAAAGCATTCTGCCAGTAAACGCACAACCCAGGGCGTATCGGTGGCAGGCTTCATCACAATTGTGTTCCCGGCAACAAGTGCAGCGCCGGATGGACCGCCGGTTAACGCCGCTGGGAAGTTGAAGGGACTGATCACCAGCCATATACCGTACGGGCGCAGAACAGAAGTATTGGTTGAGGTGTATCCGACCAGAGGGTCACGCCCCATTTCCACGATGTAGCCACCGTTCTTCTCCATCTGGTAGCAGGAGTATCGTATCAGGTCAGCCGTTTCAGCCACATCGCCCAGGCTTTCCATACGGTTCTTGCCAACCTCCAACGCCATGGCAGCGCCGATCTCAAATATGCGTTCGTCAATCATGTCTGCAGCTTTGCGCATCAATGCCACTCGCTCCTGCCACGGTGTGCTGCTCCATCCGGGAAAAGCCCCCCGGGCGGCGCTCAGCGCAATCCCTGCATCCTCGGCGGAGCCTTTCTGGAACACGCCCAACACCATATCGGTGTCGATGGGGGAGCGATTCTCGAATTTCTCAGCGCTGAAATGATCCTTGCCAGCGATGATCATGCCATATTCACTCCCAAGCTTTGATTTCAGGCTTGCCAGGGCATCTTCGAATCTGGTATGCAGTTCATCAGGGGGATCGAACATGGTTGCATAGGTGAGTTTGAATTTTTGGGTCATTGAATGGTATCTCCTTATTAGAATGATGGTTTATGGTCGGCAACAAAGTGCGTTGCAATTTAGTCGGCAACAAACTACGTTGCTTGTTAGTCGGTAACTAAGAACGTTGCTTGTTAGTTGTTAATGTTGCGATAATTTTTTTGATTTTCCTTTTTTGTGGATGCGTGTGATTTTTTGAGGTAATAGATAAGACCGTTTATAAGACGTTTTACTTCGACGGTTAAATTATACGTTGTTTTTTGGTCATTTTGAGAAATTTAACCACGATCAAGCGCCAAGTATAATTCGGATTGGATTTCACTTGCAGACCAACGTGCAAATTTCAAGAAACGTTTGAATTCTGGGTCGCTGCCTGATTCAAATCCTTCAGCGATATTGTGCATAACCGACCCTGCAGCTTTTCGAATCTGGTTTTTAAGTTCATAATCGTTTGAGAAAGAGGGTTTGTTTGTTAATATGTAAACTGAATTTGCTAATAGGCGAGCTTTCTGCCAACTAAGTAATTCTTCAAACCGTTCAATTCTCGCCAAGCTTCACCTTTGACCTAAGACTATCGACTTTGGACTAAGGACTAACGACTAATTATATTACATTCGAGCCGTTAGTAGCCATTAAATTCCACAGATATAGTTTGAGGTTTGATTTCTTATTGCCAGATAAGTGAATTTGGGCTAAACTGTAGGTTGATATGCTCTTCAGCGATACTACCTTCATTGGGATAGATCCGACTGCCGGTGTACGTCCTTTTGTTTACGCCGCGATCGATCATGATGGAAAACTTCTGGCAATGGGTCAGGGTACGATCGATGCCGTGCTGGCATTTGCAGCCGGACAGAGGAAGGCGATCGTGGCAGTGTGCGCTCCCCGTAAACCTAATCAGGGTTTGATGACCAGACCTGAAGTGCGCCAAGAACTGACGCCACAACCTTTACCGGGTAGATGGATGAATTTTCGAATGGCTGAATATCAAATCCGGCAGTATAACATCCGGATACCTCAAACTAGAGGGGAGGAAGAAGACTGCCCTCAATGGATGCAGATGGGGTTCAGCCTCTACAGGCGCCTGGAGAAATTTGGTTATATGGCTTATCCGGCCGAGAGTGCTGAATGCCAGTCGATGGAAGTTTACCCGCACGCAAGCTACACTGTTATGCTCGGTGTGCTACCTTTCCTTAAGCACACACTGGAGGGTCGCTTGCAGCGCCAGCTTATTTTGTTTGAGCGAGATATGAGCGTACCCGATCCAATGCGATATTTCCGGAAGATCACCCGCCACCGGTTATTAAACGGAATGCTCCCGCAGGATAACCTCTTCACCGCATACGAATTGGATGCCCTTGTTGCGGCTTTCACCGCCTGGATAGCAGCCGTTCATCCAGGTCAGATTACTTTGTTTGGTGACCTGAATGAAGGCCGGGTTGTAGTTCCCTGTGCAGAACTGAAAGACCGCTATTTGTAATTTTATATTTTAGATCTACCATCCATGCCGGATCACAAAGTTAAACTCATAATCAATCCTAGAGCCGATTTTGGACATGCCTGGGAGGGCACTCCAGAATTGTATGCTGTGTCAGAAGAGAACGGGGGTGTAGATTACACCTGCACGATCTACCCACAGCACGCTGTAGAATTAGCCCGCCAGGCCGGCGAGCAGGGGTACGAATTGGTGATTGCTGCCGGAGGGGATGGCACTACGCACGAAGTGATTAACGGATTGATGCAGATACCCAGGGAGCGGCGTCCGAGGCTGGGTGTTGTTCCAATGGGCACGGGCAATGACTTCTCCCACGCTATTAGTATGGATAGCCAACCAGCACAAGCACTTCGCCAGATATTAACCGGTCAAGTCAAGAGCGTGGATATTGGTCGGATAACCGATGGGGATGGGCGCAGCGAATATTTTACCAATGCTGTGGGGATCGGTTTCGATGCCACTGTAACTTTTTACTTCCGCAAACAGACGCGACTGCGGGGTGTGATGGCATATTTAGCGGCGATTATCAAGACGATCATACTACATCATGACGCGCCTCTTATGGTGGTGAATACGGATGTGGAGGATTGGGAAGAGGAATCGCTGATGTTCGTGGTGTGTAATGGAAGTCGTGAAGGGGGTGGTTTCTTAGTTGCACCGGAATCCGAACCTGACGATGGAGTGTTTCATTATGCTCGTGTAAGCAAAGTATCGCGCTTAATGATGTTGCGATTAGTGCCTGAAGTTATGAACGGCACTCATGGACGCTTTCAGCAGGTGAGTATGGGGCATTTTAGCCGAATGGACCTGAGGTCTGACCGACCGCTGCACATTCATATGGACGGAGAGATTTTCGCAGGTTTTGATTCGGATGTTCAGAAGATATCGATAGAGATATTGCCGGGTGAGATTGAGGTCATGACCTGATGCCTGATCTGGTCCAAAGCTTAGCGGGGGAAGACCTTGGACATCTCAATATCATCGCTGAATTGTGGGGAGTCGAATTCAACGCACCGGATACCAAAACCGGTCTAATTCGCATCAAACAATTACTGTTGGATAATTCACTGGTGGAAGAAATCCTTGAGGATCTTCCAGACAATGCGCAGTCTGCATTGTACGATTTAGCCCGCCGTGGAGGGCGTATGCCGTGCCCGCTGTTCAGTAAGCGATACGGTTCGGTGCGCGAAATGGGAGTAGGGCGGCGTGACAGGGAGCAGCCGTACTTAAGCTCCAATGCCTCCCCAGCCGAAGCGCTTTGGTACCGGGCGCTGGTAGGGCGCTCATTCTTCGATACTCCCAACGGACCAGAGGAGTTTATTTATATACCGGACGACCTGCTGGCGCTTATTCCACATCCGCCTCGAGAACACCAACTACCATTTGGACAGCCGTCTGCTCCACGCGAACGAGCATATCCACGCCCTGCGAGTGATTGGATTTTGGATGAGGCCTGCACACTGCTTGCTTCGCTGCGCACAGGTTATGCTCCGGAAACGGTACTAACTTCTTTCAGATTTACTGATCCGTCAATCGTGTATCAATATTCGCTCACAATTGAAGCTTTGACGTCAATGCTGTCAACCGCTGGACTGCTGGAGGTAGATGGCAACCCCAAATCTGAACCGGTGCAGGTATTCCTGGAAGCCACCCGGGGAGAGGCGCTGCTGCAGCTTTTCGAGACCTGGAAACAAAGCGCTGAATTCAACGAACTGCGCCAGATACCTGGATTAACTACAGAAGGTGAGTGGATTAATAATCCTGTGCATGCTCGGCAGACGATCCTGGAATTCCTTAGCACCCTACCAGGTTTCCCTTTGGATCCTGACATTAAGGTGAAGCGACCCTGGTGGAGTCTGGATGCTTTTGTGGAGGATGTAAAGCAAACGCAACCTGATTTCCAGCGACCGGCGGGCGACTATGACTCGTGGTACATCCGCGCAGGAGAGGCGGGGGAGTTTCTGCGCGGTTTCAAACATTGGGATGAGGTTGATGGCGCATTAATCCGTTATATTATCTGCGGACCGCTGCACTGGCTGGGTGTCCTGGATTTAGCTTCCCCAAACCCACCGCATGCAGGAGGCATCCCAATGATCACGGCTTTTCGTTTTTCACAAAGGGCGGCTGATATTCTGAATCAACGGACGCCTGGGGATTTTATCGTAGAAGATGCCCCTTTTACAGCGAGATCCGATGCCCGTTTACGTGTTCCGATGTATGCTCCCAGGGCAGCGCGTTACCAGGTAAACCGCTTCTGCACCTGGGAGG
>CBFDCK010000159.1:0-6877 GCA_965603285.1 uncultured bacterium | reverse complement strand
TGCACCAGGAATAATTCAATTTATGATAGGAGTTTGAGTAATGACTGAAAAACAATGGGTGTATCTTTTTAACGAAGTTGATAAGGCTAAGAACGCTGTTGGGGGCGAGTGGGAGGATGTACGTGCATTACTAGGTGGAAAAGGGGCCAATTTGGCTGACATGACCAGTACTGGAATTCCAGTTCCTCCCGGATTTACGGTTACAACAGAAGCATGCATTGCATACATGGCGGAGGGTAATAAATTCCCTGGGGGGATGTGGGAACAGGAACTCGAGGCTCTGAGCACAGTAGAATCCCAAACCGGTAAAAAATTTGGCGACCCCGGGAATCCATTGCTTGTTTCCTGTCGTTCTGGTGCCAAATTCTCAATGCCAGGTATGATGGACACAGTGTTGAATATTGGCTTGAATGATGAGACCGCTGAAGGATTGGTCAAAAAGTTTGATGACGCAGGTTTTGTTTACGATGCTTACAGGCGCCTTGTGGAAATGTTCGGTAAAGTGGTGTTAGGTATTCCTGATGAAGCATTTGAAGAACCTATGGCGGAATACAAAGAAAAGAAAGGCGTGAAGTCTGACACAGAATTGACTGCCGAAGATTGGAAGACCATAACTGAGACTTTCAAGGCGGTTGTAAAAGAGCATAAAGGGATTGATTTCCCGCAAGACCCTATAGAGCAATTAGAACTCTCAACCGAAGCCGTCTTTAAGTCTTGGTTTGGAAAGCGTGCGGTAGATTACCGCAATGCAGATGGAATTTCTCATGACCTCGGAACTGCAGTGAACATCGTCACCATGGTTTTTGGGAATATGGGCTGGGATTCGGGAACCGGTGTGGTATTTACCCGTGATCCTGCGACCGGGGAGAATAAAATTTACGGAGATTACCTGTTGAACGCTCAGGGTGAGGATGTTGTAGCCGGTATCCGTAACACGGAGAAGATTGAAGACCTTAAGAATGAAATTCCGGAAGCTTACCAGGAGTTTCTGGCGATTTGCGATAAATTAGAGAAACACTACCGGGATATGCAGGATGTCGAGTTTACGATCGAGAACGGCAAGCTGTGGATGCTGCAAACCCGCACAGGGAAACGCACTGCGAAGGCGGCAGTGACCATCGCTGTAGATCTGGTGAACGAGGGTTTGATATCGCAAAATGAAGCCGTCTTACGAGTGACGCCCGATGAAGTAGATACTTTACTTCATCCTCAGTTCGACATAAGAGCCCTGGAGCAGGCCGAATCTGAAGGACGACAATTTGCCAAAGGTGTGAATGCATCACCTGGTGCTGCGGTCGGTCAGATTTACTTTGATGCCGACAAAGCCGAAAAAATGGCAAAAGAAGGTAACCAAGATGTAATCATGGTGCGACCTTTTACCAAGCCAGATGATGTGCATGGTATGTTAGCGGCCAAGGGTATCTTGACTAGCGAGGGGGGGGCAACATCGCACGCTGCAGTTGTCGCCCGGCAATTCGGCGTTCCGTGTGTCGTGGGAGCTGCTGAAATCCGAATTGATCTGGTAAAACTCCAGATGAAAGCTGGGGGTGTTATTGTGAAGGAAGGTGATTGGATCTCAGTAGATGGGACGAGCGGAGAAGTATACCTCGGGAAGATGCCGACAATAGCCCCCGCTCTAGAGGAGCAGACTGACCTGATGACGCTTCTGAATTGGGCGGATGAAATCTGCTCCACTCCAGGTATCCGCAAAGCCCCCGTGGGATGGCCAACCAAAGGTTTAGAAGTATGGGCCAATGCGGATTACCCGGCTGATGCACGCCGCGCTCGCTCCTACGGTGCAGTGGGCATCGGCTTATGCCGGACTGAGCACATGTTCTTCGAACCAGAGCGTCTTCCGATCGTGCAGCAGATGATATTAGCTGATACCTCCGAAGAACGTAGTTCAGCCCTGGACATCCTGCTGCCTCACCAGCGTTCTGATTTCGCCGGGTTATTCGAAGCTATGGATGGATATCCGGTGATTGTTCGCTTGATCGATCCCCCACTACACGAATTCTTACCTTCTGAAGAAGAACTGCTTGAAGAAGTTATAACCATGCGTGTAAAAGGCGAAACGGAAGGGCTGGAAGAGAAAGAAGATTTGCTAAAGAACGTCCAGGCTCTGCATGAAAGCAACCCGATGATGGGATTACGCGGTGTACGGTTAAGCATCTATATGCCTGAGATAGTCGAGATGCAAGTGCGAGCGATTTTTGAAGCGGCTGCTGAAAAAACTAAGCAGGGAATTATCGTAAAGCCAGAAGTGATGATCCCTCTCACTGGAACGGTAAATGAGTTAAACTGGATCCAACCACGTTTGGAGCGCATTGCAAAAGATGTGATGGAAGAGATGGACGTAAACTTTGATTATAAATTCGGTACGATGATTGAAATCCCGCGCGCTGCAGTCACAGCTGAAGAGGTTGCGGAGGTCGCAGAATTCTTCTCCTTCGGGACGAATGATTTAACCCAGATGACATTTGGATACAGTCGCGACGATGCTGAGCGTAATTTCCTGGTTATTTATGTAGAAGAGGGGATCCTGCCTGCGAACCCATTCCAAACGTTGGACCAAGAAGGCGTCGGTCGGTTGATGAAGATGGCGGTCGAAGATGGGCGCAAAGCGCGTGTTGACCTTGAAGTTGGGATTTGCGGTGAGCACGGTGGTGATCCGGCATCCATTGAATTCTGTCACCTGGTTGGGAATAACTATGTAAGCTGTTCCCCATTCAGAGTTCCAGTTGCGAGATTGGCAGCTGCCCATGCCGCTTTAAAATATAACGAGGCGTAAGCGCGAATCACCCAATACGATTATATAAACAATTTTAGTTAGAAAAGAAGGGACTGTCCAAAAAGGTGGTGGGCGGCTTTCTTAGCTGCCACTAGTGGGGTAAGGCAGGTATAGAGACTTGCCCCGCATATGGTGGTGTGAACAAAGGATTCTGGCCTTTTTAGGCAGTCCCTTCTTCTAATCTCAATATTTTCTTTTACTTCGCCTCAATCCAGCCAAGTGCCTCTAAATACCAACGTGGAGCCCGGGATACAGGGTTTCCTAAATGATCTGTCACTGGTTTACGCCGTTCGTCACCCGGTTCCCCAGCATGGCATAAGATCATCTTGTGTTGATGACATTCGCTTTCAGTTTCGCATACCCGGAAGCACTCCGGGCAAATGTAGAAATCAGTATTGGCGTGCATATGTTTGTCTCCATTAATTGGCGAAAAAAAAGTGCTATTCATTTTACCAAACAAAATAGGACATAAGTAGTCTTATTAATGAACACTAATTTTTTATTGTTCACATTCTAGTGGAAGTATTATAGAATAACCGCAGTAAAAAGTCGAGTTTCATTTTCTACTTGACCTATCCAGTTGAGTGAATAACAATTTCTTTATGGAGAATAAGATCACAAGGCGCGATTTCCTGAAACTAGGTGGATTAGCTTTGGGTAATCTGGCTTTCTCGCCAATTTTCCCACGCCAGAGCGAGCAGGACCTCGGAAAACTGGCTCGGGTCGCCATCGCGCAGGTCGATGTGCGCTCGAAGCCAAATGATAAATCACCGATTGTCGGGAACCGATTCCGCGATCAGATTGTTCACATCTATGAAGAACTACATCCCCCAGATGCCCCAAAATTCTACAATACACTATGGTACCGTGTTTGGGGCGGCTTTATGCACAGCGCACATTTGCAGACAGTTGAACTGCGCCTTAACGAACCCCTGAGTGAGATAGAAGAGGGTGGTCAGCTTTTTGAAGTGACCGTTCCATACTCCACTGCATATCAGTATTCGATCTGGGATGGGTGGCAACCCTGGCGCGGTTCCCGTTTGTACTACTCTTCAACTCACTGGGTGACCGATATTGATGAAGGTCCGGATGGGCGAGCCTGGTACCAGGTCACGAGTGAACTCAGCAAGATGGAAAAATATTTTGTCCCCACGGAACACCTGCGGTACATCACTCCTGGTGAATATGCCCCAATTTCAGCGCAAGTGCCTCCTGAAAAGAAGCGGATTGAAATATCCCTAAGAGAGCAAACGCTGCGAGCTTTTGAATACGATGAAATCGTTTTCACTCAGCGTATTTCATCGGGGATCCCCAACCGACACCTTTCCGAAGAAGAATTACCAACCGCCACACCTGAAGGTCGTTTCAGGATTTACTCAAAGATGCCGTCCAAACACATGGGAAGTGTAGCCGGAGGAGCGGAAGTTGAAGAAAATGGAGGTTTTTCTCTCCCTGGTGTGCCATGGACACTTTTCTTTGCCAGCCCGGGTGGTTATGCATTGCATGGAACCTACTGGCATACTAATTTTGGATTACAAATGAGTCACGGCTGTGTCAATATGCGCAACGATGACGCTAAATGGTTGTTCCGTTGGACTACTCCTACATACGATCAGGAAATAGAAAGTCCCTCCGATTGGGAATTGACTGGCAATGGCACAAGGGTGCATGTATTTTGAAACGGGGGATTGAAATCTTGAATTACGGTCGAGCTAATAACCTTTAACCGGAAAATGATACTAGCCCCGGCGAATTCGCAGGGGAGGGGAACATATCCATTATACAATGGTGTAACTGGATATGGATGACCAGGGTTTCAGAAATTAAAGTGAGTACTGTATGGGCTCTAAAGGAGAACATTCGAGCCAACCTCCAGGTAGTCAAAGATATACCTGCACTGCTGTCTATGCGGGTTCGCGTTCTAAAAACATTGTCTTCCCAGAAGTCCGATCGTGTTCGCTTTTCCGGTGACTCATAACCACAGCATCAAAACCACAGACATGCTAGAATAGATCAACTAGGGTATCCGAAGTGATGCATAAGTCTATGGATTCAATTCTCAGCGAGATTATCAAACAATATCGTGCGCAAACATTTCGAACGACAAATGGGCAACGAATAATTACAAAGGAGCAGGCGATCAAGTTTGTTAACGATCGCGGTTTTGTTTATTTCTGGCCAATCAAGGGGGTTGTACTCCCCAACCTCTGGGTAGCCGTTGCAGGTGACCGTCCGGTAGCAAATGCACATGATGACCCGGGTCATGTAACATGGCGCTGGAAGGATTCGCTGTTGGGTAATAATGCCTGGTATTACGCAAAAATTCTGCGTAAAAAAGCTACAATGGTCTCTTTTGAGGTCGTGCCTTATTTTTATGCTCTCTCTAATAACTTTGGCTCATTTGAGGATGATTATCTCACTCTGTACGAGCAGGGTAGCCTGACGCAAGAGGCCAAGTCAGTTTATGAAATTTTGTTGGAGAAAGGACCATTGGATACGATCGAATTACGCCGGGAAACCCATCTCACTAGCAGGACAAGCGATAGCCGTTTTGATCGTGCCATGTCAGAACTACAGTCTGATTTTAAAATCCTACCCGTGGGCGTAACTCAATCTGGTGGATGGCGATATGCGTTCGCTTATGATATCGTTCAACGGCATTACCCGGACATATCTCAAAAGGCACAGAAAATATCCGAAATTAATGCTCGCCAAAAATTATCTGAAGTATATTTTCGCTCAGTTGGTGCCGCACAATTAAAAGATTTGGTCAGGCTTTTTCGTTGGTCAAGAATCCAGGTTGAACAATCTGTGGAAGAATTAACCAAACAAGGTTCTATTAGAAGTTGTTTTGAGGCTGAGACCAAACAAGACGAGTGGTTCGTTTTAACCGAATTGCTGTGAGGGAAGTGAATTAATTAGTATAATCAATAGTAGATTTTCTCGTGATGGGTTCAACGCAATTTTAGGAAGCACATTACGTTATCACACGATGACTCAATATTGTTCAAGGGAGCGGATATATGCTCGATGGAAACGAAGATTACATCCGGATCACAACGATTGAACGACATATTCTTGAGGAACAGAGAAGCCATCCTGAAGCAACCGGTGTTCTCACCAGTTTGCTTTACGATATTGCCCTGGCGGGAAAAATAATCGCGAGCAAGACCACGAGAGCGGGATTGGCCGAAATTTTGGGTAGAACAGAAGAGACCAATGTTCAAGGTGAAGTAGTGCAGAAGCTCGACCGGTTTGCAGACTTGACGTTATACCGTCTGAATTACCACACAGGCAGGCTGGCTGTTATGGCGTCCGAAGAACACGCAGATATTTTACCGATCCCTCCTGAATATCGCACCGGTAAGTACGTTTTACTATTTGATCCTCTCGATGGTTCTTCCAATATAGATTTTAACATCCCGGTTGGAACAATTTTTGCGGTTTACCGCCGTATCAGCGAGGATGGTCCCGGCACCCTCGAGGATTGCTTGCAGCCAGGACGCAATTTGGTGGTAGCCGGTTACCTGATCTATGGCAGCAGCACTATGTTTGTTTATACAACGGGTCGTGGTGTACATGGTTTCACGCTTGACCCCAGCGTGGGAGAATTCCTGCTCTCTCATCCTCATATTCGCACCTCGGAAGAACCAGCCTATTTCAGCGCTAATTTAGGGAATAGGACCTGCTGGAGCGAAGGAGTCAATAAATTCACTGATTACCTGCTAAGTTTAGACAGCCAGCGTGAGGCGTTCACTTTGCGATATGTTGGTTCGCTTATGGCAGATTTTCACCGCAATCTTTTATCCGGTGGCATATTTTATTATCCAGCGGACAGAAAAGATCCAACGAAACCTCGCGGAAAGCTGCGCCTGTTGTATGAAGCCAGTCCGCTTGCCTATATAATCGAACAAGCAGGTGGTTATGGCTCGGATGGAGAGCAAAATATTTTGGATATCCATCCCGAATCCCTTCACCAGCGTACTCCCTTATTTATCGGGAACCGCGAGCTGGTAGAAAAGGCGGAAGATTTATTAAAGCGATACGATTCATAATCAGCCCTGCTCCAGAAAATCGCGGCCAGTT
>CBFDCK010000158.1:0-6907 GCA_965603285.1 uncultured bacterium | reverse complement strand
TGTTGCTTTTGTAAGTGATTTATCCGCCAGAGGATTACAGAACCCGCGGGAGGTTGGTGGTTTGTCTGCCACAGTATTACAAAACACGCAGGAGGTAAGGATTTCATCCGGGATGCAATCCATGTCGTATTCAATATTTGATTGTATAATATTTTTGAAGTGGAGATAATACTATAAGAATTTTACTGATCAACCCGTTGGGCGGCAACGCCAGTCACTCCTCGGACAGAATGGAAAGCAGGAATGAAAATGACGAATCAAGTTACACATGCCGAAACCACAGACTCCGCCTGGAAGGGTCTCTACAAAGTCGGCGGCGCGGCTGCCCTGATCGTAACAGTGTTACTTACAATCGAGATTATCGTCTTCACCGCTTATCCGCTTCCTGGCACAGTAATCGGCTACTTCACGCTATTACAGACCAATCGGCTCCTTGGACTCCTCGACCTTTATCTCTTGGAAATTCTCGCCTACGCTCTTTTTGTCCCGATGTTTCTCGCCCTCTACGTTGCCCTCAAACGAGCCAATAAAAGTTACATGGCACTCGCTACGACCCTCGCTCTCATAGGGATAGCTGTCTTCCTGGCGACGAATAATCCCTTTTCCATGCTTTCCCTCAGCGACCAATACGCGGCTGCGACAACAGACGCACAGAGGTATGTGTTCTTGGCAGCAGGGCAGGCAATACTTGCTAATACGAGCCAGCGCGCTGTCGGGGGTTTCAACATAGGACTTCTGCTCGTGTCCGTCGCCGGTCTGATAGTCTCAGCTGTCATGCTAAGGAGCAATATCTTCAGCAAAGTAACCGCTTATGTGGGAATTCTTGCAAATGCAATCTCATTAGCCGAATACTTCAGATTAACCTTCGCGCCAGCGGCAGTTCTTCTACTCCTAATCATCGCGACCGCCTCCGGCTTACTTTTGCTGATATGGTACATCCTGATTGCCCGAAGGCTCTTCCAGCTAGGGCAGGGCGGCTCGAAAGAATGACGCTTCCGCAACAATCGTAAAAGGTGATAACTATGTCAACTTCGGTTTTGGTAGGATATGCAACGCGTTACGGCTCAACGCAGAAAGCTGCCGAGGCACTCGCGGCGACGCTGCGTGAACAGGGGCTTGAGGTAGACATTCAGTCCACGCGGAAAGTGCGGACACTCGCAGGGTACAGCGCGGTTGTGCTGGGGGCGCCACTCTACTTGTTCCGTTGGCAAAAGGACGCGCTCCACTTCCTGTCGCGGCGCCTTGAAGCTCTAACGGAGCAGCCAGTGGCAATTTTCGCGCTCGGTCCTATTACTACTGGTGATGAGAAGGAGTGGTAGGGTTAGCGCGATCAGCTCGATATAATGGAGGATGAAATGGATATTCAAATTCTGGTGGCTTACGCGACCAAGTACGGTGCGACGGCAGAGATTGCCGAGAAAATCGGTCAAGTGCTTCGTCAAGCAGGTCTGCCTACCGACGTGCTGCCTGTGGATCGCGTCAGCGATCTGACCCCATACGAGGCAGTTGTATTGGGTAGCGCAGTTTACATAGGCAAATGGCGCAAAGAAGCGGTGAAGTTCTTGCAAACTAACGAAAAAATGCTTGCTGAACGGCAGGTGTGGCTGTTTTCAAGTGGACCTGTAGGCGAGGGAGATGCGGTGGAATTGACGGAAGGCTGGCGCTTCCCCAAGGCGCAGCAACCCCTTGCCGACCGGATCCGGCCTCGCGACATCGTCGTCTTTCATGGCGTGATAAATATGAACAAGTTGAACCCGATCGAGAAATGGATGTTCAAGAAATTCGAATCACCTGTCGGTGACTTCCGTGATTGGGAGACCATCACTTCTTGGGCCACAGATATCGCCGATGTTATGAAGGAAGCAGTCTCCTGAGCATTAGGGTCGCAACGAAAAGGACAGTATCCTCAAGAAGATGAGGAGCAGAAATGAGAAAGGCGACAAGAATCATTGCGGCATCGTTCGGCATCTTTGCCGGATTTGGTGGCCTGGAGCATGGGTATTTTGAAATGCTTCAGGGGAATGTGCGACCAGAGAGCATCATGATCGCGTCTATGGGGGCACCATGTGTGCCGGAAGAAATCTGGAATCTCTGTGAACCGGCCATGACGATCATTCCTAACTTCTTGGTCACTGGTATCCTGGCGATGGTGCTTGGACTGGTGACGATGGTGTGGGCAGCGACCTTTGTGCAGCGACCGCATGGTGGCACGGTCCTCGTCCTTTTATCGTTTGGACTGCTGCTTTTTTGAGGCGGCATCTTCCCGCCAGTGATCGGCATCATCGGCGGTGTGATAGGAACCAGGATCAATAAGCCGTTGAAAAAGCAGCCCAGCCCTGTTTGGAGGATGCTGGCAAAGTTGTGGCCGTGGACGTTAGTTGTTTTCTTCGCGTGGTTATTGGGACAATTCGTGATCGGTTATTTCTTTAACGAATTCCTGATGGAGAACGCGGTGCTCATCCCCGTCTTGTTCCTGGGGCTGCTGGTGGTTTCTATTCTGGCTGGATATGGTCACGATATCCAGGAGCAGGGGCGCGCTGAAGTTTGAAAGGATAAAATGCCTGTTCGCTCCAAATCTACTGCAACGGATAGTATTCAGCAGGAGATATAAAGAATCGTGAAGTATAAAAGCGTCATCGTAACAAGAAGAGGCTCCCCGGAAGTTCTCCAAGTCATTGAGAACGACCTGCGCCCACCCTCGACCGGTGAGGCACGGGTTAAAATCCTTGCCGCGCCCGTGTGTGCTCCTGACGTTTCTAGTCGCTACGGTCACACCCCGTTTGCGCCCAAAGTACCCTTTGTGCCAGGATATGCCATCATCGGTATTGTGGATGCCATAGACCCGGATGTCACCAAAGCCGCCGTGGGAGACAGAGTGGCAGCTATGACAGTTTATGGAGGCTATGCCGAGTACATTTTTCTCGACCAACAAGAGCTGATTCCTGTGCCCGCCATCCTGGATCCGGCGGAAGCAGTCACGCTTATCCTGAATTACATCGTTGCCTACCAGACGCTCCATCGGACTGCCAGGGTCAAGGGTGGAGATAAGGCGCTCATCATTGGCGCGAGCGGAGGGATTGGAACGGCGTATTTGCAGTTGGGCAAACTGGCCGGACTCAGAATGTACGGGACAGCGTCCAAGAGCAAGCATCACATCCTGACCGAATACGGTGTAACGCCAATAGATTACAAGACGCAGGATTTCGTTGAGGTAATCCGGAAGATGGAGCCGGATGGTCTCGATGCTGTTTTTGATGGAATGGGCGGGGATTACTTCAAACGTGGATTTTCGGTGCTGAGACGCGGCGGCACTGTGGTGGGATACGGAAATCCCTTGAGCTTCTGGCGCATGTTTCATCTTCTGGGGCAAATCGCTCTGTTCAATCTGCTCCCGAATGGGAGATCGGCCAAGTACTATGGTGCGGGTATGTTTCGATTCAATCGGCAACTGTATATGGATGACTGGGCAGTACTCTTCAAGTTCCTGGAGGAAGGCAAAATAGAGCCCATCATTCATAAGGAATTTCCCATCTTGGAAGCGGCGCAGGCCAATGCGCTGCTGGAAAGCGGCCAGGTCATCGGTAATATCGTATTGTTAGCGCCGGAATTGCTGTAGGCTTACTGGCTGTACAGCAGACTGGCAACCCAGTGCAGCAGAATATCAGGAGCAAAGAGCGACCCAGCAGCGCGCCTAAGGCGACCGGGGCTTTCACCTCGAGGGGAAGCAGCGAGATTTACCAAGTTCGGTTATGATGGAAGCCGCGATGTGGGCTAAAACGCTGAGCAGCCGTAACTCTCGTCAGGCAGAAGGCGATCAAATGAGTGTTCCATATAGTTCATTGAACCTTAGATTACATAAGTTGGAGTAATTATCGTATGTCAACATCAACAGATGATGGATTTGCCTATTACGCAAAACATGGAATCATCTCAGATCCGGGAAGTTTCTCGGGATTATTTAAAAACCTCCCATCAGATATTTCACAACTATGTCGCATCATTCAAGGCTTACTTTTACATGTATTTTGGGCTGAACGTTATGGCGAGAAGTTATCGGAAGAAAGAATAGCTGACACTGGTATACGTCATGTTGAGCAGATGCTTGCAAAGCTCCAGAAGATCGAAGGTGGACCGATTGGAGAAAGTCGCCAATTGAACAATCGATTGGTAGGGAATTGTCGAACCTTTTCCTTGCTTCTCGCTGCAATGTTGCAAAACCAAGGCAAGCCTGCGAGGGCACGCTGTGGATTTGGTAGATATTTCAAGCCAGGATGGTATGAAGATCATTGGATTTGTGAGTATTGGAGCGGCGAGCAAAGCAGGTGGATCATGATAGACGCACAACTGGATGATTTTCAGTGCCAGGAATTGGATGTAGGATTCGACCCACTGGATGTACCGCGAGATCAATTCATTGTAGGTGGGAAGGCTTGGCTTTGGTGTAGAAATGGTGAGGCGGACCCAGATAATTTCGGGATCTTCGATATGCGCGGTTTGTGGTTTGTTAGAGGCAACTTGATCCGAGATATTGCTGCGTTAAACAAAGTAGAGCTATTACCGTGGGATGGATGGGGGTTGATCGACTGCGAAGATGAAAATATCTCACATGAGGAGCTTACATTATTAGATAACATAGCTTCAATGACTTCTGATATGGTTGACTTCTCTGCAGTCCGTGACGCGTATGAAACGAATGAAGGCTTGGTAGTGCCACCGATTATTAAAAGTTACACAAAATCTGGAACATTAGCAATTGATTTATCAACAGAGGAAGTGGTTGATTTGACTGGGTAACATACCTAGAATATCCTGAGTTTACAATGAAACAAACACAAGGGTTACTTACAATTTCCCCTTCTAAATTATCCCCTAATCCTTCCCGCTGAAATACAGATTACCCAAGGAGAAAAGAAACAATACTGAAAATATATACAAAGGTAACCAGAGAATGCTTACGACACCACTTAGGTTATTGTAATTGGTGATAAATAACACAATCATAAAAATAACACTTAAAACCAAGGTCAGAAAAGCAGACTTGCCGATGTCTTGGAGTTGTTTTTCGTCAAACCATTGGCTTGTTTTTTCCTGGAATTTAATTAAAAACCAATATATTGCCACAAGAGCATAAGGAATCAGCAAAACAATAGGACCTATCGTTGTATGGATTTGTAAAGTCCAGGCTCGAGGAAACAAAAAACCCAAACTGGAAGACGAAAGCCCCAACAAGCCACAGATTACACCCACGTATTGAACCATTAAAAAGATATTGCTGTCTTGAGCCACATATTTAAGCTGCTTTCCCTTAAAAAAGCCAGAGAGATGAAGATAAGTAAAAACTATCGCAGTTATAAACTGAAAACCCACCACTGGATATAACATCAACCACTCAGGTTGTGCCAAACCATGCCTGTATTGCTTTCCAATATCGCCAAGCAATGCCACATCACCAAAAATAAACAACAAAGATAAAACTCCAATTACAATCAGAATCAAAGAAAAAAGCGTGACTTTTTTTGCGTATTTCAAGTATTTAGCTATTTGGAATAAAGACAGTAGACAGAAAGCTAAAAATAATAACAAGCCAACTCCCACCCAGTTCATTAGCTTTTCTTCCGCTGCGCTAATGGCTTCAAAGCGAATCATTTTAGGTTGAAGGCTCGCAAAGACAAAATAATCAAACACAAAGAAAGCAATAGAAGCCAACCCTAAAACAATACTAACACCTCGCATCAGTTTCTCCAGTTTTTTCATTTTTTACTCCTTTCTTCAACTAAATAAAAAATGTCTTCAAACTTTACCTTGAAGAAACCAGCTATCTTTAAGGCTAATAAGGCTGAGGGGTTAAACTTTCCTGTTTCAATCGAGTGGATTGTCAATCTAGTCACTCCCACAGCATTGGCCAAATCTTGCTGAGAGATTTCATTATGTTCAAACCGGTATTTGCGTAAATGATTACCAAGTTTCAAGATATTTTCCTTTGTTTATATCATGTATACTTTACTATACTTATAGTATAGTATAATAGACAATATGTCAAGTTACATTAGGGGGCGAATTCCGAAAAACAGATTGGCAATTCAGGCAGAAAATATTACCAATGTTTGATACATCGGGGTTTGTGCAACATCTTTTCTGTAAATTTAATTAGCTAGTATCCTTACCTTACACCGGCTCTAATCGGTCGGCGCTTGTGTCCTCAGGGCAATTCTCCCATTCTATAAGGACATGTGAGCAAGCTCGCCGTTCACGCCCACGCATCGCTCAGTCTCCATCGGTCGCTCCGTCTTCGATCACTTACCCCACCCTCTAAAAACATTCGGTCGCGGCAACACCAGCCGTCGCCGCTGCGATCCATCGGCTCCCTCGCTTACGTCAGCGCCTCCCTCTTCTCTCGCCGCCAGCGCTCTTTGCCAGCGTACCGCTCGCGTGGGGTCGCTTCTATGATCAGGTTGTTGAAGTAATGACCTTAAATCACGGAATTTAGGGGCAGTATTCAAAATGGTTATATATTCTGTATAGTTTGGATTGAGATCTGGGGGATAAAATAATCGGGATAAAATAATCGGGATAAAATAATCCTTGGATAAATTATTCGGGGGGAAAAAGTATTCCTTGGAAAAAAAGATTTCCTTGGGATAAATTATTCGGGAAAAAATAATCCTGGGATAAATTAATCCTGGGATAAAAGAATCCTTATAAGGTTTATTGGTTGGAGGGTTCATTTCTGGATATACAATCTCTTTTAATTATCCCGGTTTTGGCTGTTTTTAATAAACCTCCCGCGGGTTTAGAATATTGGGCTTAAGGATTTGATGTTGCTCTTGTAAATGATTTGTCCGCCAGAGGATTACAGAACCCGCGGGAGGTACGGATTTCATCCGGGATTTCATCCGGGATTTCATCC
>CBFDCK010000157.1:0-7013 GCA_965603285.1 uncultured bacterium | reverse complement strand
GTTTGCCAATCGAAAACTCCTGCGTACTGAACGGCGGCAGTTTGTTATAGTGATAAACGATATCTTTGGCATGATAAACGCCCTTGAGATCTTCACCCGGCAAACCCAGCCATTTAGTGCCCTGAGCACCAACCGTCACCATGATAGCCTGGAAACCGAGGTTGTTTAAATCATCCAGGCTCAGACCGCTGTCCTTTCCGACGACTACATTGCCGTAATAACTGATTTCAGGGTTTTCCAGGATGCGGCGAAACTGTTTGCGTAAGCCCTCTTTCATCTTGTACTTGGAATGGTAGATTCCGTACTCCGCCAATCCGCCAGGCTTAATGTCACGATTGATCAATGCTACCCGTACGCCTTCAGCAGCTAATTGCTTGGCAGCATAGAGACCAGCCGGTCCGGCACCAACCACAGCGACTATGTATTTATCTTGTTGTTCATCTATCATCGTATCCTCCCGATGGATTAAAAGTGCATTATTGTTTTGCGATGATTATATTCTCAGAGGAAAAATACTACAAGTGTAAAAAAGCACAAACTGGTTTGTCGATCAATGACATCTATCACTTTCTGCTAGTACTAAGTCTGCACGAAGGCAATGAAATGGCAACCTGAACCGAGCTAATTATCCCGATCTCTCATTCTTGTCGGAGCGAAGAATCTCATTTAATGTCAGTGCGAGGAGGAACGACGAATCAATCTCCTTAGCATTGTTTATTACTGCCCCTCATGTATCACGAGTAACCTGAGCGCAGCGGAGGTTATGAACATCTGGTTTCGGGTCATTAATGATATATTTCGTTGCGCAGTCTATCTTAAGCCTGCCAAGTACCTCCATTGTGACATCTATTGAGATTAATTGACTATGTACTAATACCGTATCCAATTGATTATTAGCATGCCCAAAATCGCAGTTCTATGCTATATTCCTGGCATGCAAACGCCCATCACTAAACGCACCTTAGAAAACGGTCTCCTCGTTCTACTTAGAGAAATTCATTCAGCCCCGTTGATAAGCCATTGGGTCTGGTACCGTATCGGCTCCCGCAACGAGAGGGCTGGCAGCACCGGTATATCACACTGGGTGGAGCACATGCAGTTTAAAGGCACGTCAAAACACTCGTCGAGTATATTGGACAAGGCGATTTCCCGTGAAGGCGGTATGTGGAACGCGTTCACCCACCTGGATTGGACCACTTATTTTGAAATCCTGCCAACCGAAAAAATAGATCTGGCTCTCAGCCTGGAAGCGGACCGCATGTCAAACAGCCTCTTCGCTCCTGATGAAGTCTCCTCCGAACGGAATGTGATCATCTCCGAGCGCCAAGGCAACGAGAATGAGCCGTACTTCCAACTCACCGAAGAAGTACAAGCGGCTGCTTTTCGCGTCCACTCCTACCACCATATGGTGATCGGCGATATGGCTGACCTGCAAACAATAGAACGTGATGATTTGTACAGGCACTACCGCAATTATTACGTCCCCAACAACGCTGTTTTGGCTATTGCCGGCGATTTTGATACAGATGATATGCTCTCAAAGGTACGGGCTGCGTACGAATCCATACCTGCAGGGAACAATCCGCCACACAAATTCCGCGCAGAGCCACCTCAATCCGGTGAAAGACGCGTAACAGTTGAAGGACCCGCTGAAACGACATATGTACAGATGGCTTATCATATTCCCCCTGCACACCATCCAGACTTCCTTGCGATGATGGTGCTGGACAGCCTGCTCAGCGGTCCCAGCAACCTCAATTTATTCGGCTCCGGTATTTCAAATAAGACCTCTCTCCTGTATCTTGCGTTGGTTGAGCAAGAGCTTGCAGTCAGCGTTCACGGAGGCGTACAGGCTACCCAGGACCCGTTCCTTTACACGATCAGCTCTATCGTTCACCCTGCAAGCAGCGCAGAAAAAGTTATCTCAACCGTCGACGACCAGATCAAGCGTCTCCAGGATCAACCACCAAGCGGGGATAGCCTGGCACGCGCCCTCAAACAAGCACGCGCCCTGTTTGCATACGGCAGCGAAAGCATAACCAATCAAGCATTCTGGCTCGGTATATCGGAAATGGTCGCCACCTACGATTGGTTTCTACAGTTCCTTGACAACCTAGCGGAGATCACCCCACACGATGTACAACGTGCAGCCCAAACCTACCTGCGTCCCCAGAACCGCATTTTAGGCGTCTACCAACCTACTGAGAACGGAAAACTGGTATGACACCATTGAGATTATTTTGACTACATAATCAAAGACAAGGTGCAAAAAGATTACAAATGCTCATTCATCCCAACACACATACCACAAATTCCACTTTAAACTCCACGCTGCCCGGTCCTGATGATTTCACCCGGATTGAACTTGCAAACGGCATAGTCATCCTGAGCCGTTCGAACTTCAACAGCCCATCAGTCGTGATCAGCGGCTATTTACCTGCTGGTGCCCTTTTTGATTCCGACCAAAAACTTGGATTAGCGGACTTCACTGTATCAGCCCTAATGAGGGGCACAAATAACCGCAGCTTTCAGGATATATTTGACGCTTTAGAATCTGTTGGAGCCAGCCTAGGTCTTGGTGGTGCAACTCATACCATTGGATTTAACGGCAAAGCCCTGGCCGAAGACCTTGATCTGCTGCTTGATTTACTAAGCGAAGCTTTGCGGCGCCCAATTTTCCCAGAAGAACAGGTGGAACGTCTGCGCGCCCAGCTTCTAACTGCCTTGGCTATTCGCGCCCAGGACACCGGGCAAATGGCGTCCCTGGCTTTTGACAAGCTCGTGTACGACGGTCATCCCTACAGCCGTCCCGAAGACGGCTACCCGGAGACCGTGCAGGCTATTACACGGACTGACCTGCAGGAATTCCACCGGGAGCATTTCGGTCCGCGCGGCATGGTCATTACCATCGTGGGCGCAGTAGATCCAACACAGGCAATCGATAAGGTCTCCCATAGCCTCGCAGACTGGGACAATCCAGAACAAACAGAACCCGTCGTACTTCCCCCACTGAATCCACGAAGCGAAGCCGAGACCGAGCGAGTCACCATCGCCGGAAAATCGCAATCAGACATCGTCTTAGGAACAGCCGGACCACCACGCCGCTCCGAGGATTTCCTGGCAGCCTCCCTCGGGAACAGCGTGCTCGGTCAATTTGGGATGATGGGGCGTCTTGGTGAAGCAGTTCGAGAGAAGGTCGGGCTTGCTTACCACGTCGGCAGCTCCCTGAGCGGTGGTGTCGGTCCGGGTCCTTGGTACGTATCAGCTGGCGTTAATCCAGACAATGTTGAACAAGCCATCGACCTGATAAATAAAGAGATTTCTCGTTTTGTCACTGAACCGGTTAGCGATGAAGAGTTAGCTGACAGCCAAGCAAATTTCGTCGGTCGCCTGCCGCTCTCACTTGAATCAAACGCCGGAGTCGCCGCCGCCCTGAGGAACCTGGAACGCTACCAGTTAGGTCTGGATTACTACCGCCGCTACCCCGACCTGATAAAATCGATAACATCCGAAGAAGTTCTGGTTGCAGCCCGCAGGTATCTTGACCCACGTACGCTAGCAGTTGCGGTTGCTGGGCCCGATTAGACTACTGTTTTGAGGTTACTAAATCCATCATGCCTGAAATCGTGACCGGAATCGATCTGATCGAAATTGAACGCTTCCAGAGTGCCATCGATCGTCATGGGGACCGACTTTTAAATAAAATTTTTACGCCCCTTGAATTATCCGATGTGGGAGACAAACCCGCCTCGCTGGCGGCACGTTTTGCAGCCAAAGAAGCAGTAGCTAAATCTCTAGGTACTGGCATAGGTCCAATCGGCTGGCAGGAGATTGAAATTATCCGAGCAGATACCGGTCAGCCTATCTTGCAACTTGCCGGCGAGGCAGCACAACTAGCATCGCAGCGCGGTCTCTCCAACTGGTCGATCAGCTTAAGCCATACCCGAACATATGCAGTCGCAGTCGCGTCTGCTATTGGGGAATGCTGAACTCTAATCTTGCGCCCCCGCCTCTTTTGCCCCACTTGTACGTTGTTTGATAAATTCAAAAATCATGGGTACCACCGAGATAAAGATAATCGCTATCACGACGAGACTGAAGTTTTCCTTGACGAAGGGCAGATTCCCGAAGTAATAACCGCCGAACGTGAAGATCGTCACCCAGACTACTCCCCCCACCACGTTGTATGTGATGAAACGCCCGTAGCTCATCGCGCCGATACCAGCCACAAAAGGCGCAAAGGTGCGGATAATGGGAATAAAACGGGCGATAATAATTGTCTTGCCGCCGTGTTTTTCATAGAATTCGTGTGTGCGGTCCAGGTATTCCTTCTTCAGGAAGCGAACTTCACCCGTGAACGCCTTCGGTCCGATAAAATGACCGATCCAATAATTGACCGTATCCCCCAGGATCGCCGCCGCACAAAGTAAAGCCCACAATAAAAAGATGTTCAATGACGAACCCAGCGCCGGTGATGCAAAAGTACCCGCCGCGAATAGGAGCGAATCGCCTGGTAGAAAAGGCGTCACCACAAATCCAGTCTCCATGAATATCACCAAGAATAAAAGCAGGTAGGTCCAAACACCGTAATTCTGGATGATTTGACTCAAGTGTTTGTCCAGGTGCAGGAAGAGGTCAATTAGATAGGATATAAATTCCATAATTGCTCCGCATTTCCCACCCACGGGATTCTTTGGGGCATGTATGCTGCAGGATTATAGCACGCTTCTCACGGTCGGTATTTGCTCTCAAAAGCAAAATCGTGGTCAACATCACCCACCTTCGATTTCGCTAAAGACCGGTTCACCCATATCAAAGCAATAAATGCGCCTGTGCTCAATGCCGCCAGACCGTATGGTGCTAGTGCGCCCAGCCGCAACATTAATGACGGGATTTCAACCCCGCCGGAAAACTCGTCAAGACCAGTCGTTACCAGAGCAAACAGGGTAAGTCCATTCCACAAACCGTGGATCGCTACCACTCCCAGATAGGTCAGACCTAAGCGCAAATATTTTCCGTTCCGCCATGCCAGCACCAGTGCCAAACCCATTAACCCGGTCGTCAGGATGTGAATCACCGCTGTCCCAATCCGGGCCAGGACCACAACAGCCCACTCCTCCCCGCCGCTGGTGAGCATCAGGCTTTCAAAGAGCGCATAACCCGCGCCGCTCAATACACCCGCAGCGAAGCCTCCTGCAGGAGATATGGCTCGGCCAGCGAGCAGCCAGACTCCGATCGGCTTGATCGCTTCTTCGATCATAGGCACAATTAAAGCTCCAAAAACAAACACCCCAAAGAGAACAACCGGGCGCAGTAGATAAGGTCCGATTTTCTCAACGATCATCTCTGGTGACGGTTTATTGGATAAAAGCCACTCCATCAGCGATTCGACATCGGCGAGCAGTTCCGGCTGGTTGGCAATATAGATGGCACCCAAAAAAACGAAAACGAACAGAGCAGCCAATTCAGCCAGCATGATCAAAAAAGGACCCAGTACCAAACCGCTTCCAAAAACGCCCCACATTCGCTGCGGTGAACCTAGCGGAAGATCACGCACTCCCAGGTAGGTAAACCACCATGCCGGCAATCCGACCGCCAGGACGTGTAATACCGGCAGGACAAGCAGCGCCGCGCCCCCAGACCCGGATGCCCAGTGTCCGGTTAAAAGGACAAAAGGCAAAGCAAAGATCAACAAGCGGGGATTCAACCACCGATATTCAAGCAGCCTGTGGGATCTAGGTTTCCCAGTTGTGCTTAAATACGCATACCCTGCCGATGGGATTAACAGCAATCCACACGCTGTGAACGCGGCTGCCAACAGCAGCATCGGCAGCGCACTTCCAGACGAAGTCGGTTGGGTCGAAAGATCCACCAACCCTACTAGTGCCATGATCAATCCCAGGCTCAATAATATTACGATCGCCAGAACGCTGAGACCAAACTGCAAGGCGGAAAGCCAATCAGTTTCTCTTTTTTGATTTGATGCTGTTGGTTGTGAAGCCTGGTTCAAAAAAACACACCTCAGATTTTCAATCGTTGTACTACTAAACTGTGATCGATTAATCAGAATAACGCCACATTACAACTGCTGCACGATCTTCCCTAGGGCGTTGCAGACTGGGCTGAGATTGCATCGGCTTAGCATTCATTTTGTGCCACTCCTGCGCATGCTCAGGACAAACCCCACAATGACATTTCATCTGATTCAACGCGACTCAACTACCACAGATCCGCCGGCTGAAGTTATGCCCTAGGAGCCAAAGGCCAATCCACGCAGGTGGATTGCCAGCGTCAGCTCCTAAAAGTGACTTCAATCGCGATTACAAGAAATAAATTCCAGCTCTCATAACCTAACTTTTTTCAATCTTAATACTAAGGATCACATCACCAGAGGGTAAGTCAGGAGACTGCGATGGATCGCGGGGTGTCAGGCTTTCTACTACATCCATACCCGAAATTACGCGTCCGAAGATCGTGTAGCTGCCATCCAGATGGGGCACAGAGGTGTGGGTGATGAAAAACTGGCTGCCGTTCGTGCCCGGACCTGAGTTAGCCATGCCCAGCAAACCAGGTTGGTCGAATTTCAGATCGGGAGAAACCTCATTATCAAAAACATACCCCGGACCACCCATTCCAGTCCCGCTGGGATCACCTGCCTGGGCCACAAACCCAGGAACTACGCGGTGAAAAGTGACATTATCATACCAACCATCCTGGGCCAGAAAGACAAAACTGTTCACAGCCAGGGGCGCTTCTTCTGCGTAAAGCTCAATCGTGATATCTCCCTTCTCGGTCTCAATTGTGGCAACATAACCCTTGGTTTGGTCAATGGTCATCGGAGGGCAGTCTTCGTATTGCCGCTTTTCCAGGAGGGTCGCTTCTATCAACATTGCCAGACTCGTAGTATCTAATTGACCGCTGTACGGCTGCCCGTTAATTAACAAGAAAGGAGTCCCGGGTATACCAATCGACGAGCTCTCTTCCCAAGCCTTCTGAGCCATATTAACAAGGGC
>CBFDCK010000156.1:0-7039 GCA_965603285.1 uncultured bacterium | reverse complement strand
GAGCCCGTAGTTGGTCAGGCGTATAACCGTTTCGATTACATCCGATTGTGGTGGCCAAACCAAGATTACTTCAATTTAACCTGGGATAGGATCATCAACGCTTTGCGCGACCCCAGTATGCGAGCAGCGATTTTCCAAATATGGTTCAATAGAGATTACTCATTATATGGAGAAGTTACCGATAAAGAAATGGATTTGACCAATTGGTCTCCGTCTGCCAGTATGCGTTTGTACATACGCAAAGATATCGTCAACCAGTTATGGAATTATGGGGCAGCACCTTCGCTGGAACCAATTCAGGCCGATCCTTATGAAGGAAAAGAGGTCAAGCTTACGGCCAATCGTACCTTCGGCAGCCAAGGAGATCAAGCAAGTCAATTTCAGCGACCTCGCGGGGTTGCAGTCGCAGGGGATGGCAGCATCTATGTTGCGGACACTGAGAATAATCGTATACAACACCTGACATCGGAAGGAGAAATTCTACACATGTGGGGAAAGTTTGGTGACACAACTACGGGTAATGCCCCTGGCGGGACATTTAATCAACCATGGGGATTGGATGTTGGACCAGATGGCTCTGTTTTTGTTGCAGATACCTGGAATCACCGTATTCAGAAATTTTCATCTGAGGGAGAATTTTTGAAGATGTGGGGATATTTCGGACAGGCGGAAGGACCGCTTGCTCTTTGGGGACCACGAGATGTGGCTATCGATCAAGAAGGAAATGTCTTCGTGACGGACACAGGAAATAAACGTGTCGTGGTATTCGATTTGGATGGGAATCACATAACTCAATTTGGTGGGGCGGGAATGGGACCCGGTCAATTTGATGAGCCTGTTGGAATTGCGGTTGATAAAACGGGCAACGTATATGTCGCTGATACCTGGAACCAAAGAATCCAAGTGTTTTCTCGCTTGGAAGATTCTACATATATACCTGAAACTGAGTGGGATGTGGTAGCGTGGTTTGGTCAATCTCTGGATAATAAACCGTATATCGATGTGAACGAAGAAGGGATGGTATTCATAACAGATCCCGAAGGTTATCGGGTAATACAATTTACCCAGGAAGGAGATTTTGTTCAATTTTGGGGAGATTTTGGTACTGAGTTGGATAGTTTTGGTATACCGGTGGGGATTAGTGTAGATTTGAACGGCGATGTGTGGGTAAGTGATGCCGGAAATAACCGCATTGTGCACTTCTCCCTGGAAATCCCACAATAGATCGCTCTACATTAAATAATTAAAATGAATGAGATAAATCCCGCATATTTTCTGGAGTAGATTCACCTCGGTGATGATACAATTTTGGAAAATAAATGCTATAATCAATTCTAAGTAATTCCTGAGACCCAATACCAATAGGAGATTGTGATGAGTGATCAGATATATGATAAAGTAGATTCAGACCTGGACCCCTTTAAGAGGATTGCCAGTAAAATTCCCGGTTTTGGCGGTTATATAGAGCGTCAAAAGAGGCGCGACTCTGATAAATTGCTGAGGGAGACCATTGCAGATCGGTTTGACCAGCAATATCAGCGCATATCCTCCTTACAGCGTGATCTAATAAGTGAAGGTGAAATTGGATATGTTGACGATCTTGAAGCGTCAGCGATCAAGCTGCGCACATTTTCTGATCGAGTGAGGCGTGCAACACGAGGATATTCGGGGCTGTTTGATGCTGTAAAAATTAATGAGGAAGAACTGGCTCTGCTATACCAATACGACGCGCAAATGTTGGATCTTGTTGATGAAGTAAGCCGGGCGATAGATAATGTGGAAGCTTCAATTGGAAGTGACGGTTTACCGGCCTCTATCCGGCATCTTAACGGTGTTTCACAGCAATGTATAGATGTGTATGACAGGCGTGAAGAGGTGATTTTTGGGAGTGATATTAGTGGATAAAACACCGTTTTTTGGCTTAGAATTATTAATCATTAGTAATTACCGTAGGAGAGAATAAAATGGCGAGAATTTTTGATGTAGTTGAATATCCAAATGAAATGCGGGATGAAATCGTCCACCGGTTTCCGGAAGTTGGTGCAGGGAATTTTCGGATTGGTTCGCAAGTGATTGTACGTGAATCTCAGTCTGCAGTGTTCTTCCGCGACGGGAATGCTCTAGATGTCTTTGGTCCAGGACGTCATACTATTACTACTTACAACATACCGATTTTGATTGACTGGGTGGGTAAACTGTTCAACGAAAAAACACCTTTCCCTGCGGAGGTCTATTTTATTGCAATGCGAGAGTTTGCCGATCGCAAATGGGGAACACCGCAACCGATAATCGTCCGCAATCCCAATATGGGACTTGGTGTGGCATTATTGCAGGGTTTTGGTTCTTACAGCTTCCAGGTGAAAGACCCGCAACAATTTGTAACGCAAATTGTCGGAACGCAGGGTATGTATAGAACAAATGAAATCGAAAGCCGTCTACGTTCGATGCTGCTCTCGAAACTGCAAGATTTGTTAGGAGAAACTGCAGCCAGTCATGATGTCCCTGAATTGATCGGTCTCACAGAGGAGTTGGGTGCTGGTGTGCGGGCGAAAACACAAGATGATTTCTTGGCTCTTGGATTAACGTTAAAGAGCTTCTATATATCTAACTTAAAGCCATCCAGTAAATCTGCAGAGGAACTGCGTGCCATGGGCATGTTGGACATGCAAACGTATACGCAGCTGCAGGCAGCAGACGCGATGCGAGATGCAGCCCAGAACCCAAGTGGTGGTGCTGGACTCACTGCTGGTATCGGCGCTGGTGTGGGAGTCGGGAATGTGCTCAGTCAATCCCTGGCTGGAATGACTGGACCTGCTGCTGCCCAGGCGCCGCAGGGAGGCGGTGGCGCTCCTACTGGTGGAGTTCCCTCTGTGATGACCCCATCCGAAGCGGCTAACGTATTGCGGGTTTCTGAGGAAGATGTTATCGCAGCAATTGATGCAGGTGACTTGCAGGCAAGAAAGATCGGCTCGGCTTACCGGATAAGCAAAGAAGCTCTGGACGAGTTCCTAAGCGGATAGTGCTTCTATTCTCCAGCTATAGATTTTAAGTAGAAACCCGCCCTTGATGTCTATATTGTCAGGGCGGTTTTTTATTAAATCACTCGTTTTCTATGGTATTCCGAATATATTTAACTTTCTCCATGGAAAGCGTTTTCGCTTTGGAGTATTTTCTGACCAAATCTTTGAGCTTTGCAGCATAAACTGTCTCTGCCGGTGGGGATTCACTTTCTGCGATGTTGATTTCAACCTGTGGATTTGTAAACACAAGCGCCGTTTGAATATCAGGAATATTCTCTTCCGGCAAATTCTTCTGGAAGTATTTGAGTAATTTCTCATCCTCGCTTTGTATTTCCATATCGGGTCGACCCAGACCCTCCTGTGCAAAAATTTTCAGGTATAAATTGCCGCCTTTCTGACGCCAGCGACCCTTTGAATAAGATATTGTACCTCGCTGGTTATGCGGACTTAAAATCCAAACACCACATGGCCCAAGAAGCAAGTGCGATACTGGCGTCTCAAAATGGTAAAGTGAGTATTTATCGTCGAGACCTTTCAAAGAAAGATCTAAAATTTCATCAGGTCGAGGGCGTCGTGACCAGCGATTGCTGAAATAAATACCAACTTGTGAGAGCATGAACCCGAGCACCAAGGCGATAAGAGAGTAAAAAAAATAATCGGGGTATCGAAAAGAAATAAACATACCTGCAGCTAAAACTAAGAGACCACCCAGCATTGTGACTTGAGCTATACGAGCATTGCGCCGGATTACGGTATCATTACGGATAATGTTCATTTATTATTTTTTCCTCAAAAAATGGATTTCTACGTCTTTAGATTATTGGACAGGCATAGAATGATTCCGGATTTTATTAATGATAGACATGCATTTTATCTGTGTAATCCAGCAGCAGAGCTCTCGGAAAACACAAAATCTTACAATGATTGTTTAAATTGATGATTCCAATGCAGATACTTGCCCACGGTCCAATAATGACAATTCTAAGCTCATCTTGGATCTTAGTCATCCTGTATCCTCGACTGGAGAGTTTCTAATCGTTCTTGAACAGCGGTGCTAAGTGCTTCTAACAAATTCGATTCGACTGCTTGGCGAGCTGAACGGATTGCACTGACAATCGCATATGAGTCAGATCTTCCATGACCGATGAACACTAATCCGTCAATTCCTAGTAGTGGAACTGCACCGATTTCGCCTGGATCCAGTAGTTTTTTTATGCTAGTAAATGCTGGTTTCGCCAGCAGTGCGCCGAGTTTAGTGCGGATACTGCTGTTTAATTCCTGGCGCAAAGTTCCGGTGATCAATTGAGCGACGGCTTCACTGGACTTGAGCAGTACGTTGCCTGTAAACCCGTCTGTGACGGCAACGTCTGCATCTCCTCCAAAGAGTTCTTTCCCCTCGAGGTTTCCGATAAAGTTTAAACCGCTGGATTTTAATAAGGAATATGTGTCTCTGACCAATTCGTTTCCCTTACCTGCTTCTTCACCATTGGAGATTAATCCAACGCGAGGCTGTGGGATGTTTAATACATTGTTGACATATACTGAACCCATTACTGCAAATTGGAGCAGAAATTCAGGCTTGCAGTCAGGATTAGCGCCAATATCAAGTACAGCACAGTAGCCCCCTTTAACCGGGAAAAGACCAGTAAGCGCCGGTCTTTTAATACCAGGAATTGTACCCAAGCGGAAATATGCAGTCGCAAGTGCCCCACCAGTATTGCCGGCTGTAACGAAAGCATCGACTTCCCCATCTTTCAACAAGTCCATTCCTACAGCCATTGTGGTCATTGGATTCCGCTTTGCCTTGCGGGCTAACTTCCGATCTTTATCTTCCATTGAAATGGTGTCGGTTGTATGGACTATATGAACTGGTACGCCATCTCTCGAGAGTTCCTGAAGTCGCGGTCTCAATATATCTTCCGGACCGATGAGTGTGATTTCATCGCCAAAAAGATTCACCGCTTCTACGGCTGCTCGAATTTCAGGCTCAGGGCAATTATCACTGCCCATGGCGTCTAATGCAATTCGCATTTTTTCTCTTTGTGTAAAGTCTATTTGCTTGACATGAGTACAGAGCTGATTATAATACCTGTGCACCTGCGCTGGTGCTGGAACTGGCAGACAGGCATGGTTGAGGGCCATGTGCCGAAAGGCGTGGGGGTTCGATTCCCCCCCAGCGCACTTTGTCTTCCCAAGGTTTTTCTACTACCTGGGATTTTTTAATATCCCTCGATTTTCATCCTTTTTTCCAGATATTTTACTGCAGCCGATAACATTAATGTCAATGAAAGATATAGAAATGCAGCCACATTAAAAGTTTCCATGACTCTAAATGTGCTTGCTTTACGTACCCGTGTAAGCTGGGTAAGCTCACTTACCGCCAGGACGGTAGCGAGTGAAGAGTCTTTAAGTAGAGCGATGAAATCATTTCCGAGCGGGGGGAGAATGATGCGTACAGCTTGCGGTAGGATGATAAATCGCATAGCCTGAAAATAGCTCATCCCCAGAGACCGAGCAGCCTCCATTTGACCTTTGCCGATGGAACAAATCCCGCCCCGAAAAATCTCGGCTTCGAAGGCTCCGTATGCAATTGCCAGAGCGAATATCGCTCGCAGTTCCATTGAAATTGAACGGATGCTGAACTCTGCCATACTGGTGGATACATTGACAAGAAAGGTACTGCTAAATAAATGAAGTCCCCATCCTCCAGCGTTGTTGATAATTTCAACACTAATCGGGACAAATGCGAAAGCAACCATTAGCAGGAGCACAACTATTGGAATACCACGCATAACTTCGACATAAATTGTTGCAGCAGTATAAATGATGGGGTTTTTTGACATTCTTGCCAACCCTGTAAAAAGACCGATGATTACAGAAATCGGAAATGCGATTAGGGTTATCCGCAAAGTTGTTGCTACACCATAAAGCAGGAATCGAAAAGTTGCGTAGTAATTTGCATCGCTGAATATCAGGAATAAGCCCAATATTCCAGCCGCGATAAGGATGATCACCCACCATGGCAGCTTTGATAATTGTAAATAAAGGGGACGGGAGAGGGATGGTGTGCCTGTTTCACGGGTGTTTTGCATGGATGAACCTGATAATCGGCAGATTTTATGAAGAATGGAGCTTAACCTCCCGCAGATTGTTTGAAAACAAACTGCGGGAGTATTAAGGTTGAAATTGATCAGGAAGTAATCTGTCCAAACTTAAGGTTAAGCAGAAACAGCGATTTTATATGTCTTTACTTGGAAAGCCCCCATTTCTTATTTAATTCTTCCAAGGTACCATCAGCCATCATAGCTTGAAGAGCCGCATTCACAGCAGCCGTAAGTTCACTATCGGGAGGGAAGACGAAGCCCAATTGTTCGTCGGACGTCAACGTCCCGGCGACTTTCATTTCACCTGGGTTCTCTCCCATAAAGCCAACGGCAGCCACGGTGTCTAAAACCACACCATCGACATCACCAGCCATAAGAGCCAGGGTTGCAGCACCGAAGTCTTCGAAGGATTGCACCTGTTCTTCAAGGAAATTCTTCTTGGCGACGATCTCGTTGGTGGTCCCGATCTGAGTGCCGATCAATGCTTCGGGATTGGCTTTCATGTCCTCTACGGAAGCGGTCTCGTCGGCGTTCACCAAAAGTACCTGACCGATTGTTACGTAGGGGATGGAGTAGTCGATGATTTTATCGCGCTCTTCGGTGATGGTGACACCGTCAGCAAGCATGTCGTATTCGCCGGCTTCCATCGCGGGGAAGATGCCATCCCAGGATGATACTTTAAATTCGGGGACACAGTTGATGCGATTGCAGATTTCTGCCACAACATCGTAGTCCCAGCCGATGCTCTCGCCGGAGTCCTCGTCGACGTAGTTGAAAGGTGGGTATGCGTCTTCGACAGCAACTGTGATGGATTTACCTTCCAGGTCGGGAAGTTCAACTGCGGCCTCCTCTTCTGGCGTAAGCCCCCATTTCTTATTTAATTCTTCCAAGGTACCATCAGCCATCATAGCTTGA
>CBFDCK010000155.1:0-7046 GCA_965603285.1 uncultured bacterium | reverse complement strand
TAAAGTTTGCTGGGGTGCAAGCTCAGCGACGGCCATCAATCACCTCCTACTCGTAGCGAATGCGTGGATCTAACCAGGCGTAAGAGATATCCACCATCAAGTTAGCAACCACTAATATGAGACCATAAAGCAGAGTCAGACCGGTGATGACCTGGTAGTCACGATTGCCCACACTCAAGATGAAATGTTTGCCCATCCCGTTGATGCCAAAGATTTGTTCGACCACAAAGGTCCCGGTAACTACGGCTGCAAACAGCGGTCCCAGGATCGTAATGACCGGGATCAAGCTGTTTTTAAGCGCATGGACGGTGATGACCGCCCGCTCGGACAGCCCTTTGGCGCGCGCCGTACGGATGTAGTCCTCGCGGATCACCTGCAAGAGGCTGCCCCGGGTGAGACGCATAACCGAGGCGGAGAAAGCCGTGCCCAGAGCAAAGACCGGCAAGATGGCGTGCGACCAGAAAGACCAGCTGAAGAGCTCCGAGACTTGCGGCAAGAATCCCAACATGAAGGGCGGTTTTGCCCCCCAGCCCGCCACCGGGAACCAACCCAGTGCAAGAGCGAAGACCCAGATCAGGATAGGCGCCAGCACCAGGTTGGGAACCGAGAGAAAAATGACCGCCACGAAAGTGGAAGAATAATCCGCCATGGTGTTCTGGTTCAATGCCGCGATGATCCCCGTCGGGATGCCAATAATCAATGCTAAAATAATGGACAAGACCCCCAATTGCATTGAGGTCGGAAAAGTGGTCTTGATTATTTCATTGACCATTTGACCACGATAGCGCAAAGACGGTCCCAGGTCACCGCGGATGACACCTTTTGAGGCTCCCTCTTCCCCCAATAAATCATCACCAATAATATATGATACAAATTGCTTCCACATGGGCCAGTCCAGGTGGTATTTGGCCTCAATATTGGCGACCACCTCCGGCGGCAAGGATTTATCTCCGGCGAAATCGAACGGACCGCCGGGGATAGCGCGCATCAACACAAAAGTGAACAGCGCAATCGCCAGTAAAACCGGGATAAAGCTCAAAATTCGTCGGATGATATAACGGGTCATAGCGCCTCCTTTCTTCCTTATTACTTACGCCATATTGGTTAGGAAGGTTCAAGTTGACTCAGCAATCTCACACTGAGCGGAGCGAAGCATCCAAAAGATCCTTCACTGCGCTCAAAATGACATCCGAAGTTATCGACCTACATCAACCTTTCAGAGGGAAACTCCGAAAAAGGGATCATTCCACTTCAACTGTGTACCAACAATGGTTGTTAAAACTTATTACTGATTATTGGAGACCGGGGATTTCCCCCGGTCTCCAAAGGTTTGCTACTGGGACCGGTCAGGATACCTGACCTTGCTCCAGCTTATTTATCGATGTTCCACTTCCAGAACTGCTGTCCGGAAATCAGCGCATATTCACGCTCCAGCCACGGCTTGGTGACTCTAACAACCGTGTAGTGATAGATCGGAGCGTAAGCGACTTCTTCTGCGGAGAGGATTTCCTCAGCCTGGCGGTAAAGGTCGGCGCGGGCGTCAGGATCCTCCTCTGATTGGGCAGCCTTGGTGAGCTCATCGAACTCGCTGTCCACGATATCGCTGCAGTTGTCATCCTGGCAGCCGCGGCGCAGGTTGTTATCGCCTTCGGTGGCGTTGAACACCGCGTGCACCCAGTTGTTCTCATCGGCGTAGTCGGCACACCAACCGAGACGCCAGATATGCGGCATGTCCTCAATTGGGGTGGTATTGGTGACGGTGGTCAGGTAGACCTTCCATTCCTGGTTCTCGACCTGGACATCCACACCCAGGGTATCTTTCCACATCTGCTGGATGGCAGCGGCGATGGTGGCGTGACCCTCGCTGGTGTTGTGCATCAGGGTGATGCCCAAAGCGTTGAAGTCATCGATGGTCATCTCATTCTCGTCCAGGTACTCCTGCAGAGAGGCCTTGGCCAATTCGGCATCAGTACCCTGACCGACTTCCCCAGGAGGCGGCGCACCGAAGATGCCCGGAGGGGCAAAGGAGGTGGCGGGAATCTGACCGCCCTTGGTGACGTTATCGATCAGACTCTGGCGGTCGATGGCTGCGGAGAAGGCGCGGCGTACGCGCACATCGTCAAACGGCGCTTTGTTGTTGGTGAAGCCGTAGTAGTAGGTGCAGGAGTCCGGAGCGTTGAAGAACTCTTCGCTCAGCACCGGGTCAGCCTTGACGCGGTCCATCTCGGGCAGCGGCACAGCTTGAGTGTCCAGCTCATCGTTCTCGTACAGCGCAAAGGCGGTCGAGTCTTCAACAATCATCACTCCCTGAATACGCTCGATATTACCAACATCTAGGGCGTCTTCGGGGAAGAGCGGGTTCTTGACCATGTTGAGCTCGCCACCGTGGATCCACTCTTCCATGGTGTAAGGACCATTGGTAACGATCAGACCAGCCTCGGTCCACTTGACACCCCATTCATCGATGGCCCATGCCGGCTGGGGTTTCATCACCCACATGCTGGCGATGGAGGGGAAGAATGGAGCTGGTGAGGCGAGGGTGAACTGCACGGTATTATCATCAAGGGCAACCACGCCGAGATCTTCAAGGGTGAAGCCTTCTTCGCCCGTATTGACTTCAAGGGCGTTATTGATGATCCCGTAGAGGATGTAGGCGTAAGGGGAAGCTGTTTCGGGATCGATGGTGCGCTGGACACCGTAGACCACGTCATTAGCGTTGACGAAGCGGGGGTTGCCCTCTTCATCGACTTCCTGGGTGGTCTCACCGCTGACCGGATCGTACTTCACCCAGGGGATGTCATCGCGCAGATTGAAGGTGTAGGTTGGGTTACCATCGGCATCTTCGCCGACTTCCCAGTCGGTAGCCAGATAAGGTTCTACATCCCCGGCCTCGGTCAGCACGGTCATCCCGACGAACATATTCTCAGTACCGTCGACTGAAGTAGTGTCTTCGGTAAGCGCCGGATCCATGGTGGGCGGTTCGGCGCCCCAGTTCCACAACAACGTGGTTGGTTCTTCCGGTTCTTCCATCTCTGGTTCTGGCTCGGGGGTTACCATGACCTCAACGATTTCCGTCACGACAACCTGTTCGCCTTCAACCATAACTTCTTTGGTTACGACGACGGTCTTGACAACTTCTTGAGCTGGCTGCGCGCATGCCGCCAGCACCATGCTGGCTACGAACAGCAAAGCAAAAATTATACTGATTTTCTTCTTCATTTTCTACTCCTATTAGTGAATATTTTGGATTTTGTTTTTTTACTGCTAACCACTTTATCGAGACCTTATACTCATCACCTCCTTAATAAATAACTAAAAACTATTGGCAGAATTCAGACCAATCTACACCAGATGGCAGGCTACCCAGTGACCGGGGAGAATTTCCCGCCATTCGGGTTCCTCTGCGCGGCAAATCTCCTCAGCGATTGGGCAGCGAGGGTGAAAATTACATCCCGAGGGCGGGTGTGCCGGGCTGGGCACATCGCCTTCCAAGATAAGCCGGTGACGATTGCGTTCAGCAACCGGGTCAGGAATAGGTACCGCTGAGAGCAGCGCCTGGGTGTAGGGATGCAGAGGATTATTGTACAACTCCTCTCGTTCAGCCAGTTCCACGATTTTGCCGAGATACATCACGGCAGTACGGTCAGAGATGTGCCGCACCATACTCAGGTCGTGGGCGATAAACAAATATGTCAATCCTAAACGATCCTGGAGCTCCTCCAGAAGGTTGACAACCTGGGCTTGAATGGATACGTCCAGAGCCGAAATCGGCTCGTCACAAACGATGAATTCCGGCTCCAAAGCCAGGGCTCGGGCTACCCCTATGCGTTGGCGCTGACCACCGGAGAACTCGTGTGGATAGCGATTAATAAAATATGGGTTAAGCCCTACCAGATTCAACAGTTCCTTCACACGCTCCCGCTGCTCCTTTTTCGATTTCCCGATTCCATGAATCTCCAGCGGCTCAGCGATTATGCTGCCCACCGTCATCCTAGGATCGAGCGAGGCGTATGGATCCTGGAATATGATCTGCATATTGCGGCGCAGATGGCGTAGATCCCCGCCTGTCAAGGTGGATAAATCTCGATCCTCGTAATAGACTTTACCCGAAGTTGGTCGGTACAATTGGATGATAGTCCGCCCGGTAGTAGATTTACCACAACCGCTCTCTCCAACCAGACCCAACGTCTCGCCGCGATGGATATCGAATGATATATCGTCAACAGCACGCACCGCTCCGATTTCTTTCTGGATAATGATCCCGCGCGTGATTGGAAAATATTTCTTAAGGTTCTCCACCTTCACTAAGACTTCATTGTTGTTCATCGAAGTTCACCGGTGTTTATGTCCACCCAACAAGCTACATTATGATGAGGTGCAAAAACCTCTAATGATGGATTTTGTGCAATGCATTTATCTTTCACAAAAGCACAGCGTGCCGCGAAGGGACAACCCTGCGGCAAGGCGATCAGATCTGGAGGCAAACCCTCGATGGTATCAAGCAATTCCGTACGGGTACCGTCGACGCGCGGCAATGACCGCAAAAGAGCTTTGGTATAGGGATGCAGCGGATTGGCGTATAAATCGTCAACCAGAGCATCCTCTACGACGAAACCCGCGTACATCACAACCACGCGTTCCGCCAGCCCGGCTACGACGCCGAGGTCGTGAGTGATCCAGATCAGAGCCTGGGCGAAATGCTCACGGAGCTGCTTGACCAGGTCCACAATCTGAGCCTGGATGGTTACGTCCAGGGCAGTGGTAGGTTCATCAGCGATCAGCAAGGACGGATTACAAGACAAAGCCATGGCAATCATCACCCGCTGGCGCATACCACCGGAGAATTGATGCGGGTAATCCTTCAAATGAGCACGCGCTTCGGAGATACCCACGATTTCCAGCAGCTCTACAGCGCGATCCGCAGCCTGCTCATCGTCCATTCCCAGATGCAGCTTGAGCGGTTCCTTGAGCTGGAAACCGATGGTGAGCACCGGGTTCAGAGAGGTCATTGGATCCTGAAAGATCATCGCAATCTGACGACCCCGGACGTTGTGCATTTCGTCCTTGCTAAAATCCAATAGATTTCTACCAAAGAAATCTATCGTATCCGCCATAATCTTGGCGGGAGGCTCTTCCAGCAATCTCATCACCGAGAGCATCGAGACACTTTTGCCACAACCGCTCTCACCGACAACTCCAATAGTCTCCCCCTCTGCGATGGTATATGAAATGCCATTAACGGCATGCACGACGCCGTCTTGAGTATAAAAATCTGTTCGTAAATTTTGGATATCGAGAATTACATTTCTTTCCAAACTTAGTTCCTATGAATAATGGGATAAGCTCAAAAAACGTCCAATTAAAGTGCGGGCTTAATAATCAATATCACCCATTAAAAGCATCAGTGCAACCCATATCATATCGCAACTTGACGCGTCTGGCAATAGATAAATCAACAAAATCTACCTGACAATGACCCATGTCTCGTGTGGTAAAGCGATAAATAATACCACGTTTTCAGGCAATGAATTATACCGATTTTCCGGATGGTTGTAAATTGTACCTTTCTTCCTAATACTCTTGTTAATTTCGTAACCTTTGTCCATCTACTCATCATCGCCAAAGCGTATGCGCACATAGGATTGATATCGTTCGGGGTGAACGCGACCATCCTTCACCGCTGCCAGCACCGCGCATCCCGGCTCATGGACGTGTGTACAGTCACTGAAGGAGCACTCCTCCACCAGCGGTCGCATTTCGGGGAAATATCCGTCCAACTCCTCGGGTTCAATATCATACAATGCGAGTGCTTTTAACCCTGGCGTATCGGCAACGTAACCGCCCTCATCCAAGGCGAACATCTGGCGCACCACTGTTGTGTGCCTGCCTTTGCTAGTGGCGCTGCTGACGTGGCGCACCGATAATCCCAATCCCGGCTGGATAACGTTCAGCAAACTGGACTTCCCCGCTCCGGACGGACCGGCGAACAGGGAGAGTTTTCCAATCACCTTTTCCTTCAAGCCCTCTACGCCAAATCCGGTCTCTGCAGAGGTATACACAACGGTATAACCCAGCGATGAGTAACGTCCAAAAAGACCTCTGGCACCCTCCGGGGATACCAGATCAGTCTTATTCGCCACGATCAACGCCGGCACTCCCTGCTTTTCTGAAATCACCAGAAATCGGTCCAGCATCCCTAAACGCGGCTCCGGTTCGGCACAGGCAAACACCAAAACGGCTTGATCGAGGTTTGCAATCAAGATTTGTTGGTACTCCCCTTGTGGAGTTGGAGCCAGGCGTGTGAATAAACTGCGGCGAGGTTTGATTTCCTCTATCGTTCCGCTGCCATCATCCAGCTTGGAGAGAATGACCTTATCCCCCACCGCCGCCACATCGCCCGTACGCCGTCCCTTTTTAAATTTACCTCGCAATTCACAGATTATTTGGCCGCTCTCTGTGGCAACCGTATAGAAACCGGACTGCGAACGTGTAATAATTCCTTCCATTCTCCCCACTTACGGTCCTGGTGTCCGTGTAACTTCTGGCATCGGTGTACTTTCAATCTCCTGATCTGAAGTGATGGTTACATTGTACTCCGATTCCCACGGATAAAGCCGTTGAGGTTGACCACTGAAATACAACTCAACGATTCGCCGGAAAACGGGGGCGGCGTAAACCGAACCTTCACCTGCATTTTCCAGAACCACCGCGATGGCAATGTCGGGTTTATCCTCACGTCCCGCAAAGGTATACCCGGCAAACCAGGCGTGAGGTTCCCCGCTATTCGTCTGGGCGGTACCGGTCTTTCCAGCCACGGGAATATCCAGACCGGTAAAACTATGCCAGGCAGTACCTTGTGGGCTTTCACCTTTGATAACACCCACCATTGCATCCTGGATCACTTGCAGGTTTTCTGCATTCACGGGAAGTTTTCCCAAGACTCGCGGTTCAAACTTATATTCGGGCTCCCGGTCAGGCGGGGCAACTACTTCAATTACCTGGGGTTGATACAATGTGCCACCGTTCCCAACAGCCGCCACGAAATT
>CBFDCK010000154.1:0-7054 GCA_965603285.1 uncultured bacterium | reverse complement strand
AGAGGCAGGCGTTCCAGCTTATCCCGCACCCGTCTCCCCGAGCCGAACATCGCCAGTGCTCCGGCAACCCCTGCCGCAGTCCCCGCGATCACAAAATTCGTCCCGCAGTTTGGGTGCACAGCCAGCTCCCCCTCGCCGCCCCGCAGCCGTTTCAACGCTTCGTCCACCGCTGAGCGCACCTCCTTCGTGGACACATCACCCAGGATCCAGAAACCACCCGGATTAGAATGACCGGCTATAGATAAGCCGGGATTGCGCTCCGCCAGGACATGGAGTGTAGCATGTTCAAGACCGTGGTTGCGTCGAACTCGGGAAATTATTGGTGCATCTAACAGGGACTGAAATCCAACAGAAAGGTTCTCCGGCATCATGTCTCCAATACTATTAATTTGGCGCCCCTAATTCTACCACCACGCCACCTGCAATTCCTAACTTGCCACCTGCTATTTCTTATTTGCTATACGCTATTCCTCACCTGCCACTTGCAACTCTTTACCCGTCATCTCCAGGTATGCCAGCGTCCAGGTCGCCGAAGTGAACGTAGTCACCACGGATTTAATCAAGACGAATGCGATCAGCGTTACAAGCCCAGCAAAGCAGGCTGGCACGATCAACCAGGTTCCCGGATCCACGGAGGGCAGCAGGAGCAGCAGAAACGGCGCAGCAATTGCAGCGATGATCGCAAAAGATATCACAAAAATCACGATTCCGATCCCAAAAAAGATGAACCAGAATATGATGGTAGGACCCAGATTCTCCTTCAGCACCTGCCAGCCGCGCTTAAAAGCCTCTATCCAGCCCAAATCATCCAGGATGGCAGCCCGCTCACCGTAAACACGGATCTGCTCCAAGACGATCCCCAGAATAATCATTCCACAGCACAAAAAACCTCCGCACAATACTGAGATCATCACGATGCCGGCGATGCCTGCGGTCTCCGAGATATCCATCGCGCCCACCGCAACACCAATGCCCAAAACAAGCAGGATTATCCCAGCGAATATCAGGATGATCATGGGGATTGCCGCCAAAATGCCCAATCCAAACAGCGACCAGAATTTTTTGCGACCCGCCACCCATGCCGTTCGGAACGTGGTCGACCCTTCGTCTTCCACCTGCTGCACCCCTGCGATCAACCCGCCGCGGGCGATGACCGACACCACCCACAGGGCGATGGCGATGATGAACAGCACACAGATGACGGCAATGATGATACCGATGATCCCACTGACAGCCGGAAGGAAATCCCCAGGGGGTATTCCCTGAGTCCATTTATCGATGTTGAAATCCCCTCCGTTACCTGTATAGGCGTTGGAACCGCCTCCCCCACCACCGCCGCTCCCCAGGCTCGCCAGGAAACCCAGAATCCACAAAACTTTCCAGCGCCACGTGATCTCCCAGGCGCGCCCAAGAACTTTTCCGTAATCCATTTTTTGTCTCCTCAAAACTCGTGTTCCTGTCTCAGACAGGTTAATAGGTAGACCACCATAACACTGTGGACTGATTAACCCATATTATGCCTCATTTCTCACAATCCACCCACAGATTTACTAAGTGAAAAACTGGTTATTAATCTGTCAACATAATTTTTGCCCCCAGGCAACTTCCCCTCACCAGTTACTCGACACTTGCTATCTGCCATTTGCTACTTGCTATTTGCTATTTCTAACCTACAATTCAATATCCCTCCCCTGCTATTCTCTCCCCCATGCTCCTTAATAAAAAAACCAGGCAGCGGTTAATCTCGCTGCCTGGTCTTTATTTAAGGGTTAAGCTTCAAACAGTTGTTCTAGATAGGGACAACTTCTTGCGCCTGAGGACCCTTCTCGCCGTCAGTGACGATAAATTCAACCCGCTGGCCTTCATCCAGTGTGCGGAAACCATCGCTCTGAATGGCGCTGAAATGGACAAATACATCTTCGCCGGATTCGCGCTCGATAAAACCGTAGCCCTTTCCGCCGTTGAACCATTTCACAGTGCCTTGTTCTTTTTCAGACATGATTTGGAACTCCTTTATAAGATTTGTTGCTTGGTCACACATGTGTTCCAAATCAAAAGATGGGTCTTTCTTTCTAGAACTTCGGTTATCAAGCACTATATTCTAGCATAAACTCCTTGAATCTGTCAACCTATATCAATGTAATAGTTTTATTAATACCCTGTCTCCGCGAACTCTGTACGCTCTGTGGTTAAACTCTCCCTCAATTTCTAACCTGTAATTTCTCTTATAATCCCCGCGTGGCTTCACCGCGCAGCAGCTCGTCATCACACATCCAACCAGAATCAGGCGGCTGTCCGGCGGAGGAATACACCCTGATCTCCACAAAGGGTCTGAATAAGGTGGGCTCATAATAACGCTGGATGAAGACATACCCCAACCGGTAGTAGTCGGATCCACCCTGGTAGCACCACACCTGATCACGCCCGGTGAGCGGACCAAGAACAAATGGCATATACCCCGGTATGAGATCAGCCAGGCTGGCAGGATACGCGCCAGTTTCCTGATGGTAGAGCTCAACAGCCCCCTCGATGCGCTCTGCACGTGCCGCAGTTACAGCTTGTGGTTCGAACAAGAAACCAGCCGCGTAGGAAACCACGATCAACACCGGCACCAGGATGGCAAAGGCCAGTCCGACCCGGCGGCTGCGTCCCACCAGCAGGGCTGTCAGGACCATGCCGAGGATAACAGCCAAAGCTACCTGACCGAAGGGCATATGGTCCTCTGCCGCGTGGGCAGTGGCTTTGACCATCACTCCATGGCGCACGACAGTCGCTGCCAATCCCAGCAACAGCAAAACTGACAGTGAGAGGTAAATGATACGTCGGGTTTTATCAACCGGGCGCTTTTCGTCCATGGCGCGGTAGATTAATATTGCCGCCAGAAGTAAGGCAAAAACCACCATCAGCATCCCGGCCAGACCGCTCACTATCTTCAGCCATTCAGGAACACCGTATAAACGCCCGCCCAGCAACCCCACAGCCTGGGAGATCTGCAATGCCAGCACCAGCAGGCTTGCTACCAACAAACCACCCAGTCCCAAACGCCCACCAATAATCCAGGTACCTGCCAGGAAAAGGGGCGGCACCAGGATTGCCAGAATGTAAGTGGGTTCTCCCAGGGCAGTCAGGGCGATCAGAATAACCATCACGATCAGTAAGATTGACAGCGGGACTTTCTCAACCCGCCACAGGCTGTACACCGCCCGCCACTGCACAACTAACAGCGCCAGCACGCCTTCCAACGCCGGCCACAGTATGATGGCGAGAAAGCCGACACCACCATAGCGTGCCCGACCAGCCAGGACAACCATAGGTATGAGGATTATTATCGCCGTGATCAGCAAAAACAGTATCCAACGGCGGTTTTGCTGTACGCCACCCGCCCAGGGTATCAGCCACAGACCAGCCCACAACACGAGCATAGCCGGCAGGATGGTCAAGAGCATGAAAAAGACAAATGGCATGGCGCGCCTCCTTGATTTGTTCTGCCCTGCGAATTAAGAATCGCCAATAACCCAGTGGATCGCCTTTGCCCTGGCAAGAAGCGTCCCTTGTGGATCACGTACTTCTGCGCTGAAAGTAAGCTTTGGATCCTGGCGACCAACTAGTCTACCTTTTACGGTGATGTACTCGAGATCGGGCGTCACGGGGCGGCTGTATTTCATCTCCAATCGACGGGTGACGTTGGGAGGTGCTACCACCATACTGAGAGGTCCGAGCGTGTTGTCAACAGCTGCAGCCACCATACCACCTTGCATATATCCATATGGATTCAGATACTTATCAAGAACCGGAAAACGAGTTATAAGCGTGCCGCTGTCCAATTCGATTTCCATAACCTCACCTTGCATAGTAACAAAAACCGGTGGCGGAATAATGTAATCATCAAATCTATCACCAAGCCTATTTTTCACTAAATCAATGATCGACGCTGGTAACACGTAGATATCCTCCTGGCTGTCTTAAAAGCACCGTAACGGTCCACGAGGTGCCGGGCACCTTTTAGGACAACCACAAGTGAGTGTACTTTAGTCCGTTGCCTGTGTGGAGCAGCACGACGGTTTCATCCTTATCGATCCAACCTTGACTGCACAGGTGTTGGAAAGCCGCCAGCGGAGCAGCGGCTTCTGGGCAGACAAACATCCCTTCCGTACGTCCAATCATCCCGGCAGCCGTCATAATCTCCTCATCACCCACCGCTATGGCAAATCCATTGCTCTCGTATAAGACCCGTAAGGTCAGAAAGTCGCCCACGGCGGCCGGAACTCGCAGCCCATCGGCGATTGTCATAGCTTTTTGCCAGGTCTCCGCAAATTCTTTTCCCTCCAAAAAAGCTTTAACTATCGGTGCACACCCCTTTGACTGGACTGCTACCATACGCGGGCGCTTCGTCCCGACCCAGCCCAACGTCTCCATTTCGTCAAAAGCCTTCCACATACCGATCAAACCGGTGCCCCCGCCGGTGGGGTAAATAATGACATCGGGCAAAGTCCAGTCCATCTGCTCAGCGATTTCATAGCCCATTGTTTTCTTGCCCTCCAGGCGGTAGGGCTCTTTGAGAGTGGATACGTCAAAGCGATTGAATTGCTGCGCTTCTTCGGCTGCGATCCTGCCTGCGTCGGTGATGAGTCCGTCCACAAGTGTCACTTCAGCGCCCAGGGCACGGCACTCAGCCACAAAGGGCTGGGGGACATCGCGCGGCAAAAACACGTAGGCGGGTATTCCTGCCAGGGCGGCATATGCGCTCAAAGCACCTGCTGCATTGCCTGCTGAAGGTATTGAGAGCGCCGTTACACCCAGTTCTCTGGCGCGCGAGACCGCAACTCCCAATCCCCGTGCCTTGAACGAACCTGTAGGGTTCAAACCTTCGTCCTTGATAAACAGATTATCAAATCCTACAGCCTGACCCAGCCGATCAGCCTTGATAAGAGGTGTGAAGCCCTCTCCAAGACTGAGTACATGACTGGGATCATGGAGGGGCAGCAATTCGCGATAGCGCCAGAGGTTTGGTTCGCGCCCGACGATCCCTTCTGGGTTAATGGCATCTCGGACCGCCTCCAGATCATAGCGAGCCAGCAGTGGTTTTTTGCAATCAGGGCAAAGATTCCAGAGATAGTCGGCTTTCAACCTTTGACCGCACATGGAACATTCTAAATGGGTCAAAAAACTAGTTTTTTCAATCATGGTTCCACCGTCGGCAGATCATCACAAGGACCGTTTAAATTGAGCGCAAACCCTTGGACCCATCCCACCAGATCCAGTCCTACATTTCCGACGCTCAGATCCACTCTCGCCCAGTCACCCTTTGTTTTCCCGGTCACCGCCACGTAGTCACCCCACCTCATCGTTGCGATGACCTCAGAAGATACATCGGCTTCAGTATACACAAGCACACCATCCATAGGCATGGTAAAGCACACTCCTGCTGGAGGCCCCTCCAGTTCTGGCAGATCCTCACAGGCTCCCTCAAGCTCGATATCGCTGTTTTCCTCAATCCATCTCAGCCTGAAGATACCGACGTTCGCAGCCTGAGCGACCCCAGGGTCAAACCCCAACCAGCCATCTGCAGTTCTTCCTTCAGGGATGACGTGGAATCCAGAAGCCATTGAGCCGAAGACTGCAGCGTTCGAGCTGGGTCGACTGTACACGGTCACATCACCCTGGGCAACTATCGAGCACGGCTCCGGCGCAAGGGTGGCGCTTCCCTGTGTTGCCTCCTCGCTGGGAGCTATGGGAGAAAACGTCTTGGTTTCAGTCGTTGCTTGGACCGTTATTGTATGTTTCTCTGTAGGCGTCGGAAAACTTGGAGTCGGGGAAGAAGGGACAGCAAACAAGCTGCATGCGGTAAGAGACAGGATCGATAACGTAAGTACAAGAAGAGGTAAAAAGCTTGACTTGCACCTCTTCTTGACCCATTGCCAAACAGCGATCGCTGATCCGGAAAATAGCAGCCCAACACTGCCAATCACCAAGACCCACTTCAGCATGGTAAATAGAGGCGCCAGCGAGTCTGCCACGATTGTTGGATGCGGGTAGCGCAGCATCACCAGAGATACAGATAGATTTTCCAAATAGTCTAACAACATAGCCAACACCGGTACCAGGTTGGCGCCTCGCCACAAACTGTCCGCAGTTAAGGCTCTGGCATAAACCCAACTGATGGCGGTAGATAAGAAAAAGGTGTACACCAACGGCCAGATCAGGTCGAAGGTGAACCGCGCTCTTACATATGCACCCCGCCCCTGCTCACCATAAGCCTCGGCCATATGATAAAGGTTTTGCGCCGAATAATAGAAGGACAGATCCGGCGAACCTGCATTTCCGGAGTACGTTTCGGCACTGGCTGCCTGACTCGGTAATACCAGCCCGGCAAACAACAGGAAAACCACCAACGCGAGGAACGCTACCCAACCGTTCGTGATCTTATAAAGGAAATCCGATAACCGTTTCCACATTATCAACCTGCCTCATGCTATAGTGGTTCCCATACCGCCTAATGCCCATTCCACAAACATTATACTGGACTCGGTCGTGAAATGATGATGCACTCATCCACCATGATTATAAGTTTTGTACACGGATAAATGCGGATATACACAGATTTCTTTGAATATAAAGAATCTATTAAATCCTTTCAATCCGCACCCCAATTCTAATCTGGCTTGTCATTTCTAACCTGCAATTTCTAACTTTTTCTCTCTCCACTCCCTTCCGGTCATCAAGGATTGGTATATGAATACAACACACCCCAATATAAATCGGGGTGTGTTGTTCAAATGATCATATCGGATTTTTATCTTCAAATTACCTCCATATAGCGTAGATGCACTTTGATCTCCGGGTTGCTAGCCAGGAATTCCTTATCGATAAGGCTAGTCCTGGTTTTGAAGTGGAGTTGGGCCAGTATTAACTCCGGATTATTAGAAAGGATTCTTCCTTCGGCGGCTTTAGAATAGCGTTGGGCGATTATAAGCTCAGGGTTAGCTAAGAAAAGGTTGGTTTCCAAGCCTACAGGCGCAGCGACAGCGTAACGCAAGGCTACTGATAGTTCAGG
>CBFDCK010000153.1:0-7104 GCA_965603285.1 uncultured bacterium | reverse complement strand
GGACTTTGGGCTGGGTCAGCAATCCCTTTGCCACCACCACCTTTTGCTGGTTGCCACCGCTGAGTGCAGTGACCGGTTGCTGAGAATTTGCCACGCGGATGGATAAGTCCTTGATCTGTGAATCAGTGGCTGTTTTTTCCAGTGAAGGAACGAGGAAGATCCCCCTGAGATATTTGTTCAGACTGGCAAGCAGTATGTTGTCCATTACCGAACCTGTTGGCACCAGGCTATCGCGTTGGCGGTCTTCGGGAACAAGGACAAATCCGGATTGGATGCGACCCGTAATGGTTGTTGCTGTCACTGGTTTACCGTCCAGCCAGATACTCCCGGTTGCCTGAGGACGCGCTCCCGTCAGGCACTCCACAAGATCGGAGCGGCCGGCACCCATCAGCCCGTAGAAACCCAGAACCTCTCCCTGGCGCAGTTCGAATGAAATATGGTCAAGAAGATACCCCCCGCCAGAACGCGGCAGGGTCAGATTGTCCACCTTGAGAAGCACGTCTCCCAGCTGTCGTTCCTTGCGGGTGTACAATGTGGCCGGGTTGCGTCCCACCATACTCTCAATCATCCAGGTGACATTAACATTTTTGATTTCATCTTCGGCAACTTTGTGCCCATCCCGCAAGATGGTGACGTAGTCACCGATTTGGGTGAGTTCCTCCAGTTTGTGCGAGATGTAGATGACGGTAACCCCGCGTGATTTGAGTTCCCGAATGATCCGGAACAATACTTCCACTTCAGTAGCGCTAAGTGCGGAGGTCGGCTCATCCATAATCAGGATGCGCACGTCTTGAGCCAGCGCCTTGGCAATCTCCACAATCTGCTGTTCTCCAATACGCAGATCACCTAAAAGTTGATCCGGATCGATTTTCTGCTCTAGCTTTGTAACCAGTTCGCGGGCGCGCTGCTTCTGGAATTTACGCACGATCATGCCATTCCGGGTCGTTTCACGCGCAAGGAAAATGTTATCCGCGACGCTCAGGTTGGCACACAAATTCAATTCCTGAAAAATCATGCCAATCCCCAGGCGGGTGGCTTCAAGCGGAGAACGCGGATGGATTTCACGCCCATCGAGGAGGATTTTGCCGCTGGTGGGTGATTGCACACCAGCCAGGATCTTCATCAAGGTGGATTTGCCCGCGCCGTTTTCACCAATAAGAACATTCACCTTGCCTCTGCGAACGTTGAACGAAACGTTATCCAGCGCCAGTGTCCCGGGATATACCTGGGTGATGTTTTCTGCGGTCAGGATGATATCTTCTGAAACAGCCGTCTCAGGGTCAAGAATAGGGGTCAGATCGGGCATGGTTATTCTCCGAGTTCGATTTCAACCGGCACAAGGCGAATTTCTTTCATATCTATTTGAATCAGGTTAAACGTGCGGATGGTGAATGCGCCTTTGAATGAAATGGTCTTGCCGACCAAGTTGTCCCTATCGATGCTGCAAAGCACAACGGCGAGAACACGTTTGTTGATTTCGGATCCTGCCTTCCCGTACTCGGTCTGCTCCTTGAAATCGCCAAATGAAATGAACCCAACCGAATCGCGCACCGATGTTTCGTCACTGGGGATGCGAGGCCCGATATAGATGAGCACCTTGATTGGGCCGTTATACCCATCCAAGGCCACTTCTACAGTTCCTAAGCTGGTTTCGGCATTGACGCTGACGATCGTGCCACTGCCTTTAACCATGTAGACATGCGCCTCGCCGACAGTGATCAGTCCATATCGATTGGCAATGGCTATCAAATCGTCCTTGGGGACTGTTCCGCTGGCATCTGGCTCCATTTCAGACAGAATTTTAGAAAGTTCCACCACCTTCTCACTGAAAGTCGGTAATAGTTTGGATCCCCATATTCCATCCACATAAGCAACGGGATCGAACGCTTCGCTTTGAACTGCATTTTCGGCGTCTTCGATACTGACCACGGTAAAACCGTAGCATCCTGCGAGGACCAGTAATAGTAGGGTTGCTGCTCCAATGACGATTGAGGATGTACTTATTTTCATGGATTTATCCTTACTTAGGTTGATACAAAACCTGCTGCACGGCTGCCTGCCAGCCTGCAAATAATTCGCCGGCACGGTCTGGGCTCATAGAAGCCCTGTACTCGGTAAAACCGGATGGAAGATTTTTAAAATCATCCAGAGATGTGTAAACTTTTAATCCAAGGCATCCGTTAAAGACGGCTCCCAGTGCTGAAAGTTCGGGTGTCTGGGCCGCACGGACCTTCAATTGATTCATATCAGCCACAAATTGCATCAAAAAAGCATTGGCAACAGCTCCACCATCGGCATGTATCGTACTGAGTTTCACTCCGGCTTCCTCCCCCATGGCTTTGAGCACATCGGTGACGATATAGCCGATAGATTCCAATGCTGCCCGTACAACATGAGCACGGGTTGTGGAAGGTGTCATGCCTAGAATGGCGGCGCGGGCGTCAGCCCGCCAGTAGGGAGCGCTCAATCCCACAAACGCTGGGATAAAATAAACGCCGTCACTGTCGGATACCGACTGTGCCAGCGCTTCCGTTTCAGCAGGATTGGCAATCAACTGTAACTGGTCGCGCATCCACGATATTGTTGCCCCAGTGAAGTTGATGATCCCTTCAAAGGCATAGGTTGGTTGTCCCTGCAAAACCCAGGCGAGCGCTGTCACCGTGCCGCGTGCCGACAAACGCTTCTCATGTCCGATGTTTAGCAACACCGACGAACCCGTACCAAAGGTTACTTTTGCACCGCCTGGAGCAAAGCACCGCTGGGCAAACAATGCAGCCTGAGAATCTCCCATCACGCCGCAAATAGGGATGCGACGTTTGAGACAGCCTCCCAGGTCTGTGTCTCCATACCAGGCGGAGCTTTCACGCACATCGGGCAACTCACCAAATTCCATCCCAAAAATCTTGCATAATTCTTGGCTCCAACCTAGTTCTTCAATATCATAGAACAACGTTCGGGAGGCATTGGTGTGATCGGTAGCATAGACCTTGCCGCCCGTCAGGCGGTAGATCAGGTAGGTATCGATCGTGCCGAAGTAAGCTGAGCCGTCTTTCAGTTTGGTGCGCAAATCGGGACGGGCATCCAGCAGCCAGCGAAGCTTACTCGCTGGAAAGTAGGTGTCTATTTTCAGCCCGGTCAACTCATGGACAATATTCTCGTTCCCCGCCGATACCAACTGCTTGCAGAAATCGTCCCCGCGGCGGCACTGCCAGACAATGGCGTTGTACAAGGGCTGACCAGTTTCTCGGTCAAAAAGCACGAAGGTTTCGCGCTGGTTGGTGATACTGACCGCCAGCAGATTATTCCACTGATCCGTGTGGCGCTCTAATAAAGTCGAGGCAGTTATCAATGTGTTGCTGAAAATCTCCTCGGCATCATGTTCCACCCACCCGGCACTGGGATATATCTGACCATGCAAAAGCAACTCCTGATCCAACAGCTTCCCATTGGGGGTAAATAACATGGCTTTTGTAGACGAAGTGCTCTGGTCAATGGCTAGAAACAAGCCGCTCGGTTTCATGATACTGATTCTTTTTCCAGAAGATGCAGGGCGGTTTGTGAAAGTCCCTGTGGAGAAATGCCATAATGCCGAAATATTTCGGACTGACTGCCGGTAACAGTAGGTTCGTCAGGAATGCCAACGATTCTTAGTGGGCGAAAGATTCCGGCTTGCATCAGGAAGGAGGCGACACGGCTGCCCAATCCGCCATTGATGCTGTGCTCTTCAACTGTGACCACTACTTTGGAATTCACTGCGGCGTGTAACACCGCCTCCTCATCGAAGGGTCGAATGCTGTGGAGACTCAAAACGCAGCACGTGATTCCCTTCTCTGCCAAAGCCTGACTGGCTAAATAAGTTGGGGCAACCGTTTCACCAGTGGCGATAAACGCAACATCATAATGATCGCTTTGCGGTGTGAGTTGAATAGCTTTCCCGATCTCGAAACTGGTTCCGGGCGCGTGCAGATTCGGCATGGGCTTTTTGCCAAAACGGATGTAGATTGGGCGCGGATGATGGACGGCTGCCCGTATCGCCTGAACGGTTTCAAAGTTATCTGCCGGGGCGATAATATCTATATTATTGATTGCCTGCAATACGGCAAAATCGTGCAGCGAATGATGGGTGGTTCCCAATGCACCATAACTCACGCCGGCACTGATCCCGATAACCTTTACCGGATGGTCTGAGTAGGCAACATCGTTTTTGATCTGCTCCAAGGCACGCGCCGTCAGGAAACAGGCTGGGGAGACAGCAAAAACCTTTTTTCCAGATGAAGCCAGCCCGGCGGAAACGCCAACCAGGTTTTGTTCCGCGATCCCGATTTCCACGATCTGCTCGGGTAACTTTTCCCCAAACGGAGTCAACCGTCCCGATCCACGCGAATCGCCGGTGACGACCAGGACATCGCGATCCTGCTCGGCTAGTTCTATCAAGGTTTTGGAAAAAATGTCGAGATTGGTGTATCCAATCGGCAAATGATTTTCGCTCATAAAAACCCCTTAATATCCCAGAGCCTTTTCTGCCTCGTCCAGTTCCAGCAATGCAGTGGCATATTCCGCATCAGTTGGCACATGATGATGCCACTGAACCTGGTCTTCGATGTAACTGATTCCCTTCCCCTTGACCGTGTGTGCCAGAATCAGATTTGGTTTTCCCGCTTCAAAGGGCAGGTCCTCAAACACAGCGAGCAGATCGGGGATGCTGTTGCCATCTACACTGCGGACGGCAAAGCCAAAGGCGGTAAACTTTTCCTCCAGCGGCTCCATCGCCATCACGTTTTCAGTTCTTCCGCTGATTTGCAAAGTGTTGCGGTCAATGATGGCAACCAGGTTATCCAGATGATAATGTGATGCGCTTGCGGAAGCCTCCCAATTGGAACCTTCAGTTAACTCACCATCCCCCATGATTGTAAAAATTCTATCGTTGCGCCCATTCATCTTGGCTGCCAGCGCCATCCCCACTGCAAGAGAAAGTCCATGTCCCAGCGCGCCGGTATTTTGTTCGATGCCTGGCACGCTGCGGGTTGGGTGACCGATAAAATCTGAGCCGTATTGTTCAACCGAGTCCAGCGCTTCAAACTCGAAGAAGCCCTTGTCTGCCAGAACCGCATACAAAACCTCCACCGAGTGACCTTTACTGTGGATATAATGGTCGCGGTTGATCTCAGAGAAATTTTCAGGGCTGATGTTCATCACATGGTTGTAAAGAACATTGAGGATGTCCACGCAAGACAAGCTGCCACCCGTATGACCGGCTTTTGCAGTGTAAATTATCTTGAGGAGGGTTTTACGGAGAAAGATGGATTTTCGTTCAAGAATCCTGATTTCTTTGCGGTCAATCAGTACGGGTCCAGGAGGGGATGAAATCATGAATAATTATTCCTTATTGTAATAATTTTCATTTTGTACCATAATACACAATCAAGATGCATATTTCAAGAGATCGTGAATAATTATTCATGCAAATTCAAATATTCAAGGATGGGCTATGTCACGAATTGACGAATTGCGATTGATAACCCGTGTGGCGCGTATGTACTATGAATGGGATATGCGTCAGGCGAAAATTGCGAAACAACTTGGCCTCTCCCAGGCAACTGTATCCCGCTTGATTAACCGTTCAAAGGAAGAGGGGATTATTCGGCTTTCAGTCAACCTGCCCAAAGGTATCTACACCGAGTTGGAAGAAACACTGGTTAAAAAATTTGGTCTACGCGATGCAATTGTAGTGGACAGCCCGGATGATAATGAGAGTTTGATTTTGCGTGATCTGGGCGCCGCCGCAGCCTATTATCTTGAATCAACAATCCGTCCAAACGAAGTGATCGGGATTTCATCATGGAGCGCCACACTGTTGGCATTAGTGGACGCCCTTCATACGATACCGCGCAAGCCCGGCGTTATCGTGGTTCAAATTCTTGGGGGAGTTGGCAATCCATCTGTTGAAGCGCACGCCACACGGCTGACTTCACGTATGGCACAGCTTGTCAAAGGGGAGGCAGTCTACCTTCCAGTATCGGGAGTACTTGCCAGCGAAGCCGCGCGGGATATTCTGGCAGCAGATGAAGTAACTCAGCAGGCAATTCGATTATTTGGTCGTATTACTACCGCGCTAGTAGGGATTGGCACCGTCGAGCCGTCCCCCCTGCTGGCACAAAGCGGCAATATCTTTGCTCCCCATGAATTGAATTTGCTGCGTCAAGAAAAGGCTGTAGGCGATATCTTACTGCGTTTCTTCGACAAAGATGGGCACCTAGTGGAGACAGGGTTGGAAAAGCGGGTTATTTCAATGTCTTTAGAAGAATTAAGCAAAGTAAGTCGCGCTATTGGCGTAGCAGGAGGTTCTCGAAAATTCGATGCCATTTTGGGAGCATTACGTGGACACTGGATCAATATTCTGGTGACCGATCATTTCACTGCTAACCAGCTGGCAAACGAATAAGCAATGGCTCACAAACCCTAGCATTAGTTACAAACTTCTTTAATGCACCCATCGGACTTGAAAACCATCCGCGCCTTCAAGTCAGACCCGTTGCCATTCTCTCGCAGCTTGAACCCGCTCCATTAATATCACGGCAACTTCGTAAATAATCACTCCCCGTATTCCAAAAATACGGGGAGTGCAGTATGGTTCTTAATGGGATTGGATGTATAAAATCAACAGGGCATCAGGGGCAAGAAGCCTTTTTTAGCCGTATTGTTCCCTAATATTGGTGGTGTAACACCTAAGGTGGATGAATTCCAGACTTGCAGGTTTAAAGAATTTCAGTGAGCAGTGTTACACATAATAAGAATTTTTATCGTGTTCGGTTGAGGGCAATTGGTTTATTTTGAAAACTTACTTTGGATTAAAGTAGCGGGGCTGGGACCTGTCCTGAACCGGATAGGCGAAGGATCTCCTGTATTGTTGTATGGAAAAGGCCTCCGGATTGGAGGCCTTTTTAGGTAGCGAGGCTAGGATTCGAACCTAGGACCTTCAGGTTATGAGTCTGACGGTCATAAATTGTCTTGTGATCACAGTTCTGATAATATGCACTACTCGGAACTAAAATCCGGGTGAAAAATTGAACCAGAGAGGGGTTTAAAACCCAACCGTAGTCCACA
>CBFDCK010000152.1:0-7183 GCA_965603285.1 uncultured bacterium | reverse complement strand
TCTTTCTCGCTGGAATCGCAGGTTTCTTCCTATCACTCTTCAATTGTTAAGGTTCAAAATCTGAATACCTTTTAAGCGCACAAATTACCGATGCAACTCCCTTCTACATCGGTTCGTCAGACCGATCAAGCATTCACTCTGGTCTCTGACGCTATAGCGTCTTTTAAGGTTATCACCGATCTGCTCTTTTGAGCAAGACCTTTACACTTTCGTATGCTCAAATTATACCCACTTTGAGTGCATTGTCAAGGTATGGGGTTATTAATGTAAGCTCAAAGCAATAGAGTCCCCTTTGTCCAAAATTAAAATGTCACCCAAAATGTATATGGGATGAGCAGTAAATTTGAGGCTATAGAATATATCTATAATCTCAAATAGATATTTCCAATACCTATTGTGATTAATATCACTAGCGAATGAGCCGCGAGCGTAATATAGTACTTAAAGAATTCTGCAATTGCGAAAATCATTAACATATCAGGCCGTAGAAACAATGGATATGGGATTATTAAATCAAGCCGAAGAACAGGCAACCTACTGTCGTGTTTTCAGCAACGCCAGGCGGGTTCTAATCCTTTGGGTTCTGGGAAAAGAAGAGATGTCCGTGAGCGATATTTCTTCAGCAGTTGGCGCTTCCTTGCAGAACACATCCCAACATCTGCGCCTGATGAAGGATCGCGGCATCCTGATTTCACGACGGGATGGACAGACCGTATATTACCGCGTCGAAAGTGATGGTTTTCTGAATAATAATTGTCTGTTAGGGCAGAATTCAATCAGTGTGCAAACGCTCCAATCGGAGCAAAAAAACTTAACTGAAAACAAAATATAGGAGGTTTTCATGAATACAGTAGATCTTTCAACTATCGAAGTCGCCAAAGAAGTAGATGCCCGCGCGATGGCCTGCCCAGGACCTCTTCTGGAAGCTAAGAAGAGCATGGGCGATGTTAAGGTCGGTGAAGTTTTGGAAATCTGGTCCGGTGATGCAAAAACGAAAGAAGACATGCCACGCTGGTGTAAAAAAGTGGGTCACGAGTACCTGGGAGATATACCAGGGGATGGCTACGATCGACTCCTCATCCGCCGGATGAAATAAACATAGGTCCTACAAATTGATATTGTGTATTTCGTACATAGCAGTACGAAATACACCGTACACAATGAGGATAAGCACAATGACGAGAGTCACAGAAAGTCAAAAACCAAAAATTATGATCCTGGCTACACTATCTGGAGGCTATGCCGGCGCAGATTCTGTTGGGCAGCTGCACGAGGATTACCCTGCTAATACCTACATCCTTCCTGTGATGTGCCCGTGTATGTTCCCCGACGAGTTCTACCTGCGCGCATTTGAGCGCGGAATTGACGCAATTATTGTTATGTACAGCGGCACCGATAGCCCCTACAAGGGTGGGGCGGAACGCACTGCGCAGTTGATCAACAGCACATATACAAAAATGAAAGAGCGCGGTATTGACACAAAACGACTGCGTTTAACAGCTATATGTACGGTGTGCACAAAACCGTTCCTCAAGGAAGTGAATCAAATGAACGAACTGCTTGATGAGATCGGTTATGTGAAAGATGAAATGGCCGTACCCGCATAGCATTTTTTTCTAGATATCAGCCACAGAGAGGAGTATATACCTTGGAAAAGTTAAATTTTGACGCCCTGGTCGTCGGCGGGGGGATCGCTGGGATGCAATCAGCATTAGATCTGGCAGATCAAGGCTACCAGGTAGCACTTGTGGAAAAGGAGCCTAGTATTGGTGGCAAAATGATCGCATTGAGCAAGGTCTTCCCCACCCTCGATTGCTGCAGTTGTATTACCACGCCGAAGATGTCTGCCGTCGCCCATCATGAGAACATCAGTCTGTTCACATACTGTGAAGTAGCGGCGGTAGAAGAAAACAAAGATGGCTTCGTTACCCGAGTTTTGAAAAAACCACGCTATGTGAATGAAAATACCTGCACAGGATGCCGTCTGTGTGAATATGCCTGTCCAATCGATTTGCCATCCGCATTTGACTTAAACATGGGCACCACCCGGACAATAAACGTACCTTTCTCCACCGCGGTGCCACAAATCGCAGTCCTGGATATAGATAACTGCATACTATGCGGCAAGTGCGAGGCAGCCTGTCCAGTGGAAGACTGCATCGATTTCACTCAGATTCCTGAGGAATTCGAGATCGAAACTCAAAGCATCCTACTGGCAACCGGTTATGAGACCACCCCAATAGATGCAAAAGCCGAATACGGCGCCGGTGAGCTGCATAACGTTATTGATGGTTTAATGATGGAGAGACTGCTGGCACCAACAGGACCCTACGGGCGAATTATCCGTCCTGGAGATGGGAAAGAGCCCGAATCGATCGCCTATGTACAGTGCGCCGGTTCGCGCGACGAGACCCTTGGAGTTGAATACTGCTCGCGGGTATGCTGCATGTATGCCATCAAGCAATCCATGCTGATCTCCGGTTCGCTGCCATTGGCTGACATTACGATCTATTACATGGACATCCGCGCTTTCGGAAAAGGCTACGAGCAGTTCTACCAAAATTCAAAAGCCATGGGAGTGGAGTTCGTTAAGGGCAAGGTTGCCATAATTACAGAAGACGAGGATCAAAATCCAGTCGTGCGGGTAGAGTTAATCGAAGAGGGTTCAAAGGTGGTTGAAAGGACCTTCGACCTGGTTGTCCTGTCGGTCGGCATGCTACCCAGCGATAACCCGCAGCCCGTTTACCGTGTCCCAATAGATAGCGATGGCTTTGTGTTTGTGCCTTCACCGAACAGCGCGCCTTCTGTAACCGATCGTGCCGGTATCTTTGTCACTGGAACTGCGAGTGGACCGATGGACATTGTTGACAGCATCATCACAGCGGGTGCAGCAGCATCCGAAGCGGCCGCCTATATCGAAGAGCATAAAAATGGACACGTTGCCCAAGAACCTGTGAATGAGGAAATGGAGTTAGCTCATGCCTGAAAAACATGGTCTCCCCGAAGAAGAAATTACTCAGAATTCTTCATCCGGAGAAGAAATCACCCAGGGTTCACCCCCTGAAGAAGAAATCCGCGTAGGCGTATACACCTGCCACTGCGGTGGTAACATCAGTGACGTAGTTAACTGCCCGGCTGTCGCTGATGTGTTGGGGAAAATAAATAATGTAGTTGTCTCGCGCACGAACATGTCAATGTGCTCAGACGCCGGTCAATCGTTGATTGAGAAGGACATCAAAGAAAAAGGTATCAACCGCGTGGTGATCGGGGCTTGTGCGCCATCGCTGCACGAGCAGACCTTCCGCGGTACCATTGCGCGCGCCGGTCTTAACCCCTATTATTATTACCACGTAGGCATCCGCGAACAGGATAGCTGGGTACATCACGATGACCCACAGAGCGCTTCAGATAAAGCCTATCGACTGATGACAGCCGGTATTGCCAAAGCCAGGCTGCTTAAACCCCTTGAAACTACCCGTTTGGATGCCGAGCAGCACGCTCTGGTGATCGGGGGGGGTGTCGCCGGTTTACGTTCTGCATTGGATATAGCCAGGCGGGGTATCCGAGTCACGTTGGTTGAAAAATCACCGTTTCTGGGCGGGCGTATGTCCCAATTGGAGCACTTATTCCCCACGGGCGAGGTGGCACGCGACACTCTGCACGACCTGATCCAGAGGGTTATCAGCCACCCCAATATCACAATCTACACACAGGCTGAAGTAAACGAAGTAAAGGGCTATGTGGGCGATTTCAAGGTCCAAGTCACCCAGCAATCGCGCGGCGTGAGCGATGATATTGCCGAATCCGCCATGGCTGCCTGCACCATAGAAGTACCCGACGAATACAACTACGGACTGACCAAACGCAAAGTGATCTATCAGAAATATCCGGGATGTTACCCATCATCCCCCGCCGTCGATTGGGAGAATTACAACGGCGAAGAGTTGAAGATCAATGGCAAGCCAATCGTTCTGGAAAACAATCCCAAGACATTCGATCTTCATATTGGGGCGATCGTTATCGCCACCGGTTTCAATACTTATGAGCCGCGCCTGGGCGAGTACGGCTACGGCGAACTAAGCGAAGTCGTTACCCTGCCCCAATTCATTCGCATTTTAGCGCTGAATGGTGATGGTAATAAACTGGAATGGAATGGCAAACCTGTGCGCGATATCGCTCTGATCCATTGCGTCGGTAGTCGGCAGGTTGATGGGGTGCATGAACCCCAACCCGATGGAGATGTTAACAACTACTGCTCGCGGGTGTGCTGCACGGCGACGTTGCAGGTTGAGAACGAGATAAAAGAGCGTTTCCCTGATATCAACCTGTACGATGTTTATGAGGATATCCGCACTTACGGCCGCGGTCACGAGGAATATTATACAGATGCATCCAAGAACATGGTGACTTTCTTCCGCTTCCACGAAGAGGAAGTACCGCAGGTCATCGCCGCGCCGAAAGGGGATACCCACCCGGCACTCGTCAGATTCACAGATCACCTGACAAACGGAGCTGAGCTGGAGATAGCGGTTGATCTGGTTGTGCTGGCTGTCGGTATGATGCCCAGAGACATTGATGACCTGATCCAGATGTTGAAGGTTTCTCGCGGGACAGACCGCTTCTTACTGGAAGTGCACCCCAAGCTGCGCCCGGTCGAGACGGCTGTGATCGGCGTAGTGCTGGCGGGAACGGCTCAAGGTCCTATGAGTATCCAGGAGAGCGTTTCAGCAGCCGGTGCCGCGGCAGCCAAGGTAGCAACCTTGTTGGGTAAGGGGTATGTTGAGTTGGATCCTTTCGTAGCCCAGGTCGATATGGAGAAATGCGACGGCACGGGTGCATGTGTTGAAGTCTGCAGCTACGAAGATGCTATCGCCCTGCAGACATTTACCATAAACGGCAGCCAGGTCCAGAGAGCGGTTGTGTCCCCGGCAAACTGTGTTGGCTGTGGATGCTGCGTAAGCGCATGCCCCAACCGGGCGATCGACGTACAGGGCTGGGAGTTGGAACAGTATGAGGCCATGGTTGATGTCTTTGCTATGGACTTGCCTGGATTGGTGGAGGTTAGCTGATGAATGATCGAGAAAAAGCCAAAGAACGAACACAGATGCTCAAGGAACTGCGAGAGCAGCATAAAGACACCGTCACAAACACGCAAGAACGGCTCAAAACCCAGAAAAAGATCTATCGGGACATCAACAAGATCATCAAGGATGAACCGAAGACTGTGCCCGAGATCTCGGAAGCGGTTGGTTTACCGACCTATATAGTACTGTGGAATCTAACTGCGCTGAAAAAATATGGCGACGTTTCAGAAGCCGGAATGAGCGGCGAGTACTTCCTATACGGCTTGACAGAGGAGAAGTCATGAGTTATCGCGTTGATACTAATTTCCTGTTGGAACTCAAGCAATATGGAGATGTGAATATCGAATCCTGCTTCAACTGCGGAAACTGCACAGCCATCTGCCCGCTCTCTACAGATGAGACTCCCTTCCCGCGCAATAACATACGCATGGTCCAAGTGGGGATGAAAGAGCGCATACTGGAGAGCTTGGATCCCTGGCTGTGCTATTATTGCGGTGAATGCTCTGAGACCTGCCCGCGTCAAGCCGAACCGGGCGAAGCTCAAATGACCATGCGCCGTTGGCTGACTGCACAATATGATTGGACAGGGTTGGCAGGCAAGTTCTACACATCGAAGTATTGGGAAATCGGTTCTATGTTGCTGGTAGGCGCATTGGTAGTGTTGCTTGTTATTCTCTTACACGGTCCAGTTGTGACAGATCGGGTCGAATTAAATACTTTCGCACCAGTTCACCTTGTTGAACTTGTCGACTGGATTATGCTGGCAGGGCTTTCTTTCTTCTTGCTTTCTAATGTGTTCCGTATGTATATCTTTACCCTTCGGCGTGGAACGAAGGTTAAGATTCCATTCTCCTTGTATATAACTGAAGCTTGGGAATTAGTGTATAACGCCGCTACTCAAGCCAGGTGGTCAAAATGTGACGATGAGGATGAAGTAAGTTTTTGGGAAAAGTCTAGCTGGCGCAATCATTTAATACTGGTGATTGGCTACATCACTATGTTTGTGCTGGTTGTCGTATTTTTGAAGTGGTTCCAGACCGATAACATCTATCCCATCTGGCATCCTCAGCGGTGGATTGGATACTTAGCCTTTGCAGCTCTTATGTTCGGCTCTTCAGTTGCGATCTTGGGTCGGATCAAGAAGGACAACGAGATGCACCGCTTTACTCATCTCAGTGACTGGATATTCCCAATCTTACTGTTCTTGACTGCTTTGACTGGTATTCTGGTGAACATCTTCCGTTATATGGGGCTGCCGCTGGCTACGTATTATATCTATGTCATCCACCTGGCTATTCTGACCCCTATGTTGGTTTTAGAAGTGCCTTTTGGAAAATGGTCGCATTTAGCTTACCGACCATTCGCGATCTACTTCCAGAATATAAAAGTAAGAGCCTTGGAGCACCAGGAAGAAACAACTGCTGGCGCGCTGGCTTCAGCAGATTAAAACCCAAGAAAGGATGGATTTATGAACGATGAATTTGAAGTAGGCAAGATGGTAGTAGTCATCAACCACGATGACGAACAAAGTGTTATGGCGGCGCTCGTTATGGGGGCCGCGATTGTGGCCACCGGCGATCAGGCTTTGATGTTTTTCCAGCCCGGAGCTGCCAAGGTCCTGGTAAAGGGTGAGTTGGAGAAATACCAGGGCTTGAAAGGACAGCCAGATCCCTTAGATTTGTATGAGGCTATTCTGGTGTTGGAAGGCAGAATTATCCTGTGTGAACTTGGATTGCCTATCTGGGACATCAAAGAAGAAGATCTTCGGGATGGCGTTGAGGTTATGATGGCCTCGTCTTTCCTGTTTGATGCAGAAGGCGCCAGTATGGTTTTCAGTTATTGACGGGCGCTGAATAGTTTATTGAAATAAGAATATATTATCATTAATACATAAGGAGACAAAATATGACAGAAGAAATAACCCCTACAAAAACACTGGATGTCTGCGGTGAAATTTGCCCTTATCCAGACATGAACACAATGACCACACTAAAAAAGATGCAGAAGGGAGAGATCCTGGAAGTATTGCTAGATTATCCCCTCTCGGTTGAACGGATCCCCCGCAACTTAAAGAAGCAGGGACACAAGCTGTTGAAGGA
>CBFDCK010000151.1:0-7204 GCA_965603285.1 uncultured bacterium | reverse complement strand
GATAAAATATTATACGCAGCCATCCCCAGAGGGTAATCAATATTCAAAATTAATGCATCGCTCTTTTTTAGCCAATCTGTCGATTCCTCTCCATCCAACCGGGAATCCATAAACTCTGGATTCAATTTAGATATTTCAATCACCTGAGCTTCGACATTAAAAGAGCGTTCACTAGATATTCTGAAAATCCCAAGCTCTTTTTCATGTGCTGCCTGCTCAGCAATCAGAGAATGTCCCTCAGACGCTTGCTGGTACTTTTTCATGATGTAATAAATAAAATTCTCATAACTGGAGTTTACTCGCTGAGCTTGGATATCGTTCCATTCATTCAATAATCCAGCATTTCCCGGAAGCTGTAAGTAGTGGATCAGATCCTCCTGGTGCTGTTTCGCAAATCCGGAGAGGATATTAATGATGCTGTGAATGTTACTTGAAACAAAATAAACGGGTCTAGTTGCGAGATCCGGGGAAATGCTAATTATATTGTCCCACCAGGCATGGGTAGCGCGACGGTATTCGCTCAATGACCCACTCAACAATTGGACCCGTAAATCGCACGTTGAGGATGCAATTTTTTCCAGATAGGAACCAAAATCTTCATCCCATATGGCATACAGGCGTTCAAAATCCTCCGCAGGAATTTCTAATAACTCCGCTAACAGCGAATAACCGGCTTCGCTCTCACACATCTCTTGTAGTGAGGATTTTTCCGGTATGCGCTGTAAGCGATGGTGCAGCTTATTCCATTCAATTTGGAAGGCTGATAATAACGGAATCATGTCATCAATATCCGAACGGCTGGCAATAAAACATGCCAATGTATCCACTTCATTGAAATAACATCGCCTTCTCCTAGCAACAGCCGAGGTTTCCTTCCAGGAACTGATATCTCCAAACCCTGACCGCGCGAACACATCAATACTCTGCCCAAGGACTACTAACCTGACGTGTGGTATTTGCGGGGGTAATCGCAGCAGGCTGTAAATAAATGCCGACATATCAGGTCGGTCTTCACGCGCCGTCGCATGAAGCAGAGAATTCATACCAGTGTGGACTTCTCCCAAAGTGCGTATTTTAACTTCAGCAGTCGACCGCAATAGAGAATAATATGTCCTTTGGTAAAGCTCTACCTCTTCTGATTCAGTACTAGGAATTGTTCTTTCCATATAGATACCCAATCTTCCTTAAACAGATAATGTGTCTCTTAATTCAATCTAACTGGCTGGCAAGCTCGATCGCTTGTATGATCTTATAGTAGCCTGTACAGCGGCACAGGTTGCCTGTAATTGCATGCTGTATCTCATGGTGAGTAGGATGGGGTTTTTCCTCAAGCAACTTTACCCCAGACATAATAAAGCCTGGAGTGCAGTAACCACATTGAACAGCTCCAGCATCGATAAAAGCTTGCTGGACAGGGTGTAGATTGTCTTTTGACGCCAATCCTTCTATGGTCACGATTTCAGCACCATGGGCACGCGCCGCCGGCACCAGACAGCTCATCACTGCCTTACCATCCAGGAACACTGTACAAGCACCGCATTCACCCTCCGCACAACCTTCCTTTGTTCCGATTAATCCAGCATCCTCGCGAAGCAAGCGAAGTAGTGTTTTATTATGCCCGGTAGAAAATTTATATTCTTTCCCATTGATCCGTGTTTTTAGTGCAGATCCATCGGTATGAACAATGCTTTCCTTCAATCGGGGGAATTCACCCTCTGCATGCTTCCCCCAGAGTATTACCGGTTTATCGGGGTAGCCGTTTCTCTCCTCTTCCTGGGAAATGGCACTCAGACCACGTTCCACACAAACCCGCACCATTTCATGCCTGTACTCAGCCCCGCCACGAATATCTGCGATCGGCTTTGCATTCTTCTTCGCCAATTCAGCGGCGTATGATATGGCATCCTGGTCTAATCGGCGCCCTATTAAATATCTTTCAGGTTGGTCGGCGTGTATGATTGTCGGAGCAACTGCCCCTAATGTGATAACCACATCCTCAATTTGATGGTTTGGTACCTCAGAGCTGGAGCCGTCCCTGAAAGTGACGACCACAGCCGCATTAACGACAGATATTGCCTGGGCACGTCTTAAGCCGAGCTTGACAAATGCCCCTTTCTGATTTCCTTTCATGGCAGGAATTGAAATATCGATCAACATTTCCTCTGGCTGCATAACTGTCTTGCGCACACCACGATAAAATTCAGAGAGTGGCACAACGCGTTCACCTCCTCCGGATTTTAATATGACCTGGGCTCCTAATGCCATCAAAGGGGTGATCGTATCATTAGCCGGCGACGCCGTAATCAGGTTCCCCGCCACAGTTCCCCGGTTACGGATCTGGGGTGCGCCAACTTCCCAGGCAGCTTGAGCCAGAGGGAACGCTCTCTCCACGATCAGCCTGGACGCTGCACATTGATTGTGAGTAACCAGGGGACCCAAATGTATCACTCCATATTCATCGATCTCTATACGGTCAAGACCTTTAATTCGAGTAACATCAATCAGCGTTTCAATCCCCGAACGTACGCCGCGCTCAATTTCCAAAATTAAATCCGTCGCTCCAGCGACTATTCGTGCGCCTTCGCCCTGCTCATCCAGAGTTTTTAGTACCTCATCGACGCTTGTTGCACTCTGATAATTACGCCACATAGGTCTCTCCATGATTAAAATGACTTACTGTGTGTATTTTAAATCGAACTGTCTGTCAGGTCTGGAATGCCTTTCATACAATTTTCGAATTCACCCAAGCGTATTCTGCAGGTATCGGACAGTTCTTCTTAACTTACCTCATCAATGACCCGATTCTCTAATTCACCACCGCCAACCTGGCATATTGTCTTACCATCCGGATAAACCAATATCTTGCTTCCGGTACGACGAGGCGTGGAACCCCTGCTGCGTACAATTGTGGACAGCGCACCGGCTTCATTACGTTCATCAAATTCTGCCAGTGCTTGGTAGATCGACAACCTCTATTCCTCCAGCAAACCAAGAATATTCGGTAGAAGTTGTTTTTTACGGGATACTACACCCTGCGCTAATCTTGTCCCATCAGGTTGACGGGGATATGGCAAATCATCCAGAATAAGGGGCGCATTCACAGATAAAAGTCGGCTGGTATTACCTACAACATCCGTCACCATCAACATGGAGAAATCTAACCCTCGCTGCTGGCGCAAATCATTTAGTGCCTCCAATAATTCTTCTCGATGCTCTGACAATTGCATCAGATCAGTAACTTCGACCTGGGCAATAGCAAACTTGTACCCACCAGATTCGTACAACTTCAAATCCGTGCTGACAATCTCCTTAGGATCACGCCGCGATAATCCAGCACCCGCTTTCAAGACCTGGTCCCCAAACGAAGCAATCGTTTCTCCATCCAAAGGTCCGTTATGGACAAAAGCCCAACGAGACAAACGCTCTGCAGCCAATTGGTCACGGTCGGTCGTAGTAGGCGATGTAAGAATGAGCGTATCTGAAAGCAATCCCGCCAAAAGCAAACCTGCGATCTCAGGTGGAGCGCTCAATCCAGCTTCCTCAATTCTTTCTGAGACAAGGGTGCTGGTGCTGCCCACAACATCAACGGAAAAACGTATCGGAATATGGGTGGACATATGCCCAAGGCGGTGATGATCTAAAATTTCGACCAGTTCGGCTTCCTCGAGTGCTCCTATTGATTGGCTGGGCTCATTATGATCAACTAAAATTACCTGCATGCGGGGAGGGTTTAAGGCATCTCGCTGCCTGGTTACACCTAAATAGACGCCATTCTCATCGACGATTAAAAATTCATTATGTTCCTCACGTAATATGCGGTTGAGAACATCCCGAATACGAGTTCCAGCTTGGAAGCGAGGGACGTTAGTATCGCAGGCTTCATGACACGGTTGATCCAGCAGTTCAGCTAAACTCATTTCCTGACTACGTGGATGCGGACCAACGTAATTGCTTAAGTAATTAAACAGACTCAAGCCAGTGATCAGACCGCCTGGTTTCCCATCTTCGGGGTTCACAATTGGAGCAACACCTCTGGTGCGGCTCAATATCGCCCATGCCTCTCTTAAGGGACTATCAGGAGCAGCCGTGTCCAGACGCCTTGTAACGGCCTCAAAACGCGGTGAGGCATCAGTTAGAAGAACCGGTGCATCAATATCCAGTCGCTTGAGAACCCAAATGGTTTGGGGATTCAGCGCGCCTGCCCGGGCAGCGACAACATCCCCACCTTCGCTCTCGTGCAGTAACCAGGCATAACCTACTGCTGATGCGATTGAATCCGTGTCTGGATTTACATGTCCAACAACGTATGTGAGACTCATAGTGATTTTTCTCAAAATTTTCCATTTATCCGGGAGCTATCATACCGTTTCAGTGAAAGGTATAGGTAACATTTAGTTGGTTAAACTCCACTATCCCAATACTTATGAAAACGGTTGAAAAGAGTTTACCATAATGGAAATATCAATCGGCTTCTTTTGGATTATTCTGCATGGCTTGCCAAACTTTTTCTGGGGTGATTGGAATATCATCCATCTGTATACCAAGCGCATCAAGAACGGCATTGCCAACTGCAGGGGCTACACCATCCATCGGAATCTCAGCCACAGCTTTCACACCAAATGGATGAGAGGGCTCAAACGTTTCAACAAAAATGGTTTCCAATTCTGGCATTTCATGAGCCTGGAAAATATGATAATTACGCAGATCGCGTTCGCGTGCCCGTCCTTCATCATCGTAAAGCATCTCTTCACAGACCGCGTAACCCAGCGCCTGGGTCATGCCCCCTTCGACTTGACCTGATGCTGTGATAGGGTTGACAATCACTCCTGAATCTACCGCCATAACAAGCTTATCCACAACAATTTCACCAGTATCAATATCAACCGTAACTTCCGCGAACTGAGCAGCGAATGGAGGAGGGGAGACTGGCGACATAAACGAAGCCACACCCATTATTTGTTCCTGGTTTTCATGATGAAGAGCGTTATGTCCAATTTCTGCCAGGGTGAATGATCGTCCATCAAGTGCGATGGCTTTCCGGTCAGTCAAACGGATGTCTTGGGGGGTGATACGACCGCTCTGTTTATCACCTTGCTCCTCCAAGGCATTGTCCTCATTCATCATATTGGCAGCTCGAATTCGAACACGCTCAGCAACCTTCCGAGCAGCTTTTACCACCGCAGCGCCTGATACGTACGTCGTACTGGATGCATATGCACCTTTATCGAATGGAGTGAAATCGGTATCCGATGAATACACGATGACATCATCTATTGGTACACCCAGGACTTCGGCCGCCATTTGTGCCAGGACAGTATCTGAACCAGTCCCTAAATCAGTCGCTCCAACTAAAAGGTTGAAGGATCCATCATCGTTCATCTTGATGCTTGCGCCACCCATATCCAGGTATGGGATAGCTGTGCCTTGCATGACAAGCGCTACACCAATTCCACGCTTCATATGTGGTTTCCCAGGAAGTACCTTCCAACTCGAATTGTTGTACTTTTGATCCCAACCAATTGCAGCTTTCCCCTGCTGTACACATTGTTCCAGACCGCATGTTTCGATTATCTCCGGTCGCGGTTCCCTTCCTTCGCTCCATGCTGTACTGAAGGGGTGCAGTTCCCCTGATCTTAATGCGTTCTTCAATCGAAAATCCAGAGGATCCAATTCCAACTCGCGTGAAATTCTCTCCATATGGCGTTCCAGCGGCCAGAAACCTTGTGGGACACCATAACCGCGATATGCTCCTGCTGGCGGATGGTTGGTGTAAACGATATCGGCATGGAAACGAATGTTAGGTGATTTGCGATATGAGCCGTCTCCAACATAGAGCGCCATGGATTTGTGACCCGTGTTCCCTGTAACGGTAAGGGCGTGACAGCCATAAGCGCCGGTATCAGATAGTATGGTCATCTCGTTCGCAGTCATTGTGCCATCTTTTTTAACACCAGTTTTCATGTGTATGCGCATTGGATGTCGTGAACGCGCGGCGATGAACTCTTCCTCGCGTGTGTACTCATAAATGACAGGACGCCTGGTTGCAATCGTGAGATGCGCCGCCACGTCTTCAGCCAGCACTTCTTGTTTTCCTCCGAAACCCCCACCAATACGCGGTTTTATCACCCGGATGCGTTTTATTGGCAATTCGAGTACAGGGGCTAATTGGCGGCGTACATGGAATGGAACCTGGGTGCTAGTGCAAATAACCAGACGATCGTCTTCGTCCCAATATGTGAGCACAACATGCGGTTCTATGTGAGCCTGCTGGACCTTCGGCACCTCGTACTCGGCCTCAATAATGTGATCCGCCTCAGCAAATCCCACCTCCACATCGCCAATATCGATATGGATTTGAGCTGCCAGGTTTTTCGACGGGTCTGAATCAGCGAAATTTACATACTCCGGCTCGTCGTGCAGGATGGGAACTCCCGGTCGCATCGCTTCCGCCGGGTCCAAAAGATGCAAAAGAGGTTCGTACTCAACTTCAATTAATCCCAAGGCTAAATTGGCGATCTCTTCGGTTTCTGCAGCCACGAACGCCACGCGGTCCCCGACAAAACGCACCTTCTCATCCAGGGAGAAAGTGTCCAATGGTCCAGGTATGGGGTCTGATTGTCCTGCAGTGGAATAAACCACTCGTGGGATATCCTGCCAGGTCAATATCGCCGCTACACCTGGCAGCTCGCGAGCCCTGCTGGCATCAATACGTTTGATCCTGGCGTGCGCTAAGGGACTGTGAAGCACCTTAGCGACCAACATGTCTCGCTTCTCAAAATCGGCAGTAAAGACGGGTTTGCCTTGAACGAGTTTGAGCGCATCTACCTTCTTTTCTGGTTTTCCGATACTGCTCCAGGCTTCTTCTTTGGGTGTTACCTGAATGCGCGGCAGCACACGAGTTCTGGAAGCGATATCTACTGCGGGGGACACTGATGGTTCTCCGATATCGGGTGGTTCTCCCCCACTACCGGGAATCCATTCCGGGGGTACAGGTATCGCTCCTCCCTCAGGCTCAAAATCTTGAATCGGCTCAACGGCTTCTCCTCGCAGCACGGCGGCAGCCCGTAAGACTGCCTGAACGGGTTTCACATACCCCGTGCAACGGCATAAGACACCTGACAGCGCATCACGTACCTCTGCTTCATCAGGATCAGGATTACGATCCAGCAATTCTTTAGCAGCCAGGATCTGTGCTGGTGTGCAA
>CBFDCK010000150.1:0-7212 GCA_965603285.1 uncultured bacterium | reverse complement strand
CCAGTCATTCCTTGAGTCATAGTCTTCTTGTTGATTTTCGTGTTAATGTTATAGCTTTTCGCTCTTTTAGTTTGTGCTTTCTAATTCATATCAAGCGTGTGTTATGCCTACATAAATATGTTGCTCGCGGTAGATTAGGAAGGTTGCACAGGAACGCTCAAACTCACACCCTCAAGCTCAGTTGGCACAGATAAAAAAAGAATGTTGCTACAACGATCAATGATCTTGCCCCCTTACTCCTTTCGAAAACAGGCCCAAAGTACCGATCCGAGCGGGGGAGAAGGTTTATTAGAAAGACAAGATTCCTGCATGAAGAGGACAACCAGGTTGTTCATATCGGAAACGGATAACAAAGCATAAATCCTGGCAACATGAGATATTTCAATCACCGGCAATCCTTCAATCAGCAGCTTAAGGTAGATGAGGCGTGAGGAGTTCCCAAGCCTCATCTACCTTCATTCTTGTATTTCAATAAAGGGACAACCTCAACCACAGTGTTGACTCAAAGGCGACGATCAACAAACCGCCCTATTGTTCAAACCAACGCATTCCCGATTTCCAGTCATTTATCCGAGTACCACAGGGATCTTCAATGAGCTTGAAGATGAGCTTGGCAGGTCCATCTCCCTCTTTCTGAATTTTGACCTCATACGTCCCGTGTCCACAACCATCGTTGACGTGGAACACGGTGCCTTCAAACCAATATTCAGCTGTTGCAGACGGGTTAGCATCCAAATCGCTCATCTTCCAGGCGACGGTAAACGTTCCATCTTGGTTGAATTTGTGGTAACCCGAATCGCCCATAGCGCGACCGCTCCAGATACCGACCATGTCTTCAATCTCGGTAACACTCACTTCAACTGGACCAGTAGTGGAAGCCTGGTCTGGCGGTGGAGGGAGTTTCGCGAGGGATTCCGGGGGTATTGTTATGGTATAGGATTGGAATTTTCCGTCTACGATTACCCCTTCTCCAAGGACATCCAACGATTCAACACCGATATTCCGCCACTCGTCCATCCCGAATTTTGAGGTGAAGTTAACCATGTTCCCGTTCACATGAATTTCGACTAGTTCATTGAAACCGTTCAGCGCTGCATTGCCTTCGTACCAGGCTCGGATCTGCTCTTTGCCTGTAAAGACTCCGCTCATACCTGCCGGCGGCGGTATTATGGTGATCGCGGCGTTGTCGTCCAGGTACTCGAGGGCAGCGTCCACATCCCCTTCGTTTACGGCATCATTCCAGGATTTGACCACAGATTCTGGATCGGGAGTGGATGCCTGATCTGGCGGTGGAGGGAGTTTCGCGAGGGACTCCGGGGGTATTGTTATGGTATAGGATTGGAATTTTCCGTCTACGATTACCCCTTCTCCAAGGACATCCAACGATTCAACACCGATATTCCGCCACTCGTCCATCCCGAATTTTGAGGTGAAGTTAACCATGTTCCCGTTCACATGAATTTCGACTAGTTCATTGAAACCGTTCAGCGCTGCATTGCCTTCGTACCAGGCTCGGATCTGCTCTTTGCCTGTAAAGACTCCGCTCATACCAGCCGGTGGCGGTATTATGGTGATCGCGGCGTTGTCGTCCAGGTACTCGAGGGCAGCATCCACATCCCCTTCGTTTACGGCATCATTCCAGGATTTGACCATGGATTCTGGATCGGGAGTCGGGTTGCATGAGGATAAGGAAATTAGCAGTATGGACAGCAGGATAGTAAACGTGATTCTTAGCGTACTCATTTTTGTCTCCTTTTACTTACAGCTTCTTTTGAAATCCGAAATAAATAGGATAAAGCATCTTCGTTATTTCATTTCATTTTCTCCTTTTATGTAGAATAAATTTACAGGTTTCGAAGATGAACGAAGGTTTGAAAATCCTTTGGTATACTCTTTATACAAAATCAACGTCGATAGAACGTCGAGAATCCGGCGGGGAAATGTGGGTTTGAAATTGGGATTGGCAGTCTGGACATACCTCAGATACACCTTATCAGTTATTGCTTTACTTGGATCTATTTGGATGGGATAGTGATATGACTGAAATACTAGAAATCACTCTACTGGGGACCCCACTGGCGAACATTGAAAATAAACCAGTAACAGGTTATGTCTCATCCAAAGCGGAGGCGCTCCTGTACTATCTGGCGGCTTCTGGACAAGCGCATCGGCGTGAAGTGTTGGCGGGTCTCTTATGGAGCGATTCGCCTGAAACGACTTCCAGGAGAAACCTGCGTGACGTACTTTCTAACTTGCGCCGCCTGGTTGGACCATATTTGCACATCAGTCGACATATGGTTGACCTCAACGCTGATTCACAAATTGTAGTGGACAGCCAGATATTTTCAGAAAAAGCAGCCGACGCCCGCACGACGAGGAAGCCACCATCCCAGACGACGCAGTCAGAAGTAAAATCTCTTGAGGAGGCATTAAGCCTTTATCGGGGGGAATTCTTATCGGGATTCTACCTGTCAGATGCTCCCTTATATGAAGAATGGTTATTAGATGAACGGCATCGTCTGCAAAGGGAGCTCGAGGAGATTTTAGAGCTACTCGTCGAAATATACGCTGCCCGGGGAGATTATCGCAGCGCGATAAGCCATGCTCAGCACTGGTTGTCTCTTGACCCACTTCGAGAATCAGCCCACCAGGAACTGATGCGTTTATATGCTTGGGATGGAGACCGCGCGGCTGCCTTGAACCAGTACCAGAAGTGTTCAGATGTATTGATTGAAGAATTGGGCGTTGAACCCGCTCCTGAAACCCGGTCGCTTCACGAGTGCATACTTTCGGGTGAGCCTATCCGTGAAGAATTTTCAATTCGAGGTTACGAGCTGGATGAGTGTATTGGTGAAGGTAGTTTTGGCGCTGTTTACCGCGCCCGCCAGCTCCAAACAGATCGCCAGGTGGCGATTAAAGTCATCCGCCCGCAATTCGCCAACCAGGCGAACTTCATTAGAAGGTTTGAGAAAGAAGCACATCTTGTCGCCCGCCTTGAACATCCCCATATCGTACCGTTGTATGATTTCTGGCGAGAACCTAATGGGGCTTTCCTGGTAATGCGCTGGTTGCGGGCAGGTAGTCTACAAGAGTCTCTCGAGAAGGGCGCGTGGGAAATCGAACCTTCTATCAAGCTCATCAGTCAGATCACAGAAGCACTGGCTTGCGCCCATAGCCGTGGGGTGGTACATCGTGATATCAAGCCAGCCAATATATTACTAGATGAGGAAGGCAACGCTTACCTATCCGATTTTGGGATCGCTAAGGATATTGAGAACCTGCCAGGCACTCCCACACCATTCGGAGAGACCAGCTCGCCTGCTTATTCCTCCCCCGAACAGCTCATTGGCGAGCGCGTTTCTCCAAAGACGGACATATATAGTTTGGGGTTGGTCTTTTATGAAATGTTGACCGGTGAACATCCTTTCTCAAAACTCTCAAATGAAGAGATGCGTATTAAGCAGCTCAACGAATCCTTACCCTCTCTCAGAGAGAGCGACCTCGAAATTCCGCCAATCTTGGATGAAGTGATTCAAAGAGCTACGGCAAAGAATCCAGACAAAAGATACCCAGATATACTCAGCATGGGCGCTGATTTTGGGAAAATATTAGCGCCAGTTGATCTGGAGAAACCAGTGAAGGGCGGTCTTCACCTGCTGGAACCGGAAAACCCTTACAAGGGCTTGCAGCCTTTCCTGGAGGCGGATGCAGAAGACTTTTTCGGTCGGGAAGCGTTTATCGAACAACTTCTAGCTCGTCTTGCTCAGCCCCACATTGAAAGCGTAGAATCCAAAGGAGATAAAGTTGAAATAACACACGCTCGATTCTTAGCAGTGATCGGACCTAGTGGGAGCGGGAAATCGAGTGTAGTACGAGCCGGGTTAATCCCCGCACTCAACAGAGGCGCCCTACCAGGGTCGCAGGATTGGTTTATGGTGAGCATGCACCCTGGAGAGCACCCTCTTGAAGAACTGGAAAACGCTTTGCTGCGGATTGCCGCTTATCCACCTAAATCCTTGCTGGAACAGATCCGCTCAGATAGACGAGGGCTCCTCCGGGCAATCCAGCATTGTTTGCCAGACTTAGATAGCCGGTTTCTGTTATGTATTGACCAGTTTGAAGAAACCTTCTCGTTAGTTGAGGATGAAGATGAAAGAGATCACTTCATCAATAGTCTGTACACGGCAGTGACCGCTCCAGATAGTACGCTGGTACTGATTATCACCTTGCGGGCGGACTTTTATGACCGCCCCCTTCATTATCCGGAATTTGGTGATTTAGTACGTATGCACCAGGAAACGATTATGCCGCTTTCATCGGAGGAACTATCGCGAGCGGTGAGTTGTCCGGCGGAAATTGTGGGAGTCCAGTTTGAACCTGGTCTGGAAACACAAATCATGGCAGATGTGGTAAACCAACCGGGCGCGCTCCCCCTCCTTCAGTATGCCATGACAGATCTTTTCGAACACCGAGATGGTCGTCGGCTCACATTGGAAGCTTACAATGCTATCGGTGGTGTATTAGGAGCATTAGGCAGCCGAGCTGAAGAAATCTACGCAGGTTTGGATGGAGATGCCCAAGAATGCACGCGCCAGCTTTTTCTGCACCTGGTGACGTTGGGAGAAGGCGTGGAGGATTCGCGCCGCCGTGTAAACCGTTCTGAGCTTGAATCGCTTTCTTGTTGGGGGAAGTTCATTGAAAACACGGATGAGCTCAATTCACAAAAGGTAATGTGCGATGTGATCGACCTTTTTGGTCGCTACCGGTTGCTCACTTTTGATCACGATCCTATCACCAGGGTGCCAACCGTTGAGATCGCCCATGAAGCGTTGCTGCGAGAGTGGAGCCGATTACGCTCCTGGCTTAATTCCAGCAGAGAGGAGATAAGGATTTACTTACAGCTATCTACCGCTGCTTTGGAATGGTCTTCCACTAACCGAAATCCGGGCTTCCTGCTTCAGGGCAGCCGCTTAGATATATTCGAAGATTGGTGGAAAAACACCGACTTATCGCTTTCACCTTTGGAGGGCGATTTTCTCGAAGCCAGCCTGGAAGAACGGCGCAGAAAACGGGGCGCAGAGGAAGCCCGCCAGAAGAAGGAAAAGGCTTTAGAACGTCGCTGGCGTTATATATTAACCACTCTTGCGGTGGTTTTAGCAATAGCTGCCGCTGGCGCCCTTTGGTTGGCTACTACAGCGCGACAACAGGCCAACATAGCGACATCACGAGAACTGGCAGCCTCCGCCTTAGACAATCTTCTTGTTGACCCCGAGAGAAGCATATTGCTATCCCTGCAAGCGTTGTCCACTACGCATACTCTGGAGGCAGAAAATGCGTTGCATCGTTCGTTGCAGAATTCTCGGGTACTACGAACTTTATCGGGTCATAATGGTCCTGCTTATAACGTAGCTTTCAGCCCAGATGGAACGCGATTGGCTACAACAGGTCAGGATAAGACTGTTAGAATCTGGGATCTTGAGACAGGCGCTGAAATACTGACGCTCGAAGGTCATCTAGACGAGGTCTTCGGCGTGGACTTCAGTCCAGATGGCGCACGCCTGGCTACAACAGGCTATGACGGCGCCGTGATAATCTGGGATGCGGAAAGCGGTAAGGAAGTTTTTCGTATTCCTGCGCACGAGGGGGAAGGTGTCGTAGTATATTTCAGCCCGGATGGAACCCGCTTGGTAACCAATGGTTTATATGACGGCAAAATAAAAATTTGGAATGCGGATACAGGAGAACTAATACTCGCTTTCAATGCCCACCAAGCGCCTACCTGGCACGTCATTTTTAGCCCTGATAGCACCCGCCTGGCTACTGCAAGCATGGATGGAACAGCAAAGTTGTGGAATGCAGATTCTGGTGAACTGCTGCTTGTTCTTAAAGGTCAAGGCGGCGTCACTCGGGTAGGTTTCAGCCCTGACGGAAGTCGCTTGGTCACTGCCAACGAAAATGGTACTGCAAGCGTGTGGGAGACCAGCTCAGGGGAGGAATTGTTAACAATCGAGGGACATAAAGACCTCGTTATCTGGTCCAGTTTCAGTCCGGACGGGGAGCGTCTGGCAACCGCCAGTATGGATGGGATAACCAAGATTTGGGATGCATCATCCGGAAAACATTTGCTAACACTTGCTGGTCACACCAGCGTCCTGTTTGGGATCGCTTTCAGTCCAGATGGGACGCAGTTAGCCACTGGTAGTTATGACGGAACAACACGCCTGTGGGACCTTTCCCCGGAAAAAGAACTGTTCACAATCGCAGAACACACAGACTACGTTTACAGTGTTGATTTCAGCCCAGATGGACGTCACTTCGCATCAGGCAGTTATGATGGAACAGCGATTATCTGGAATCTTTCAGAGGTGTTTCCCATAAAACACCCTGCCGTAGATGCTACACCCGTTCAGCAGTTCATCCTTGGTGAGAAAGGCGACCGTGATCGTATCCGCTCAGTTTCATACAGCCCGGATGGGAAAAGGATCGTGACCACAGACGCCTATGGAAAAGCGACCATCTGGAATGCTGATACCGGCAATGAAGTGCTCACACTGTCAGGTCACGCCCCCGGACAAACTGTTGAGACTGTTTGGAATGGAGTTACTGACGCGGCTTTCAGCCCGGATGGGTCGCTTCTGGCAACATCTGGGGATGACCTTACCATAAATCTCTGGGATGCGACTACTGGTGAGAAGTTGCATACTTTGCTCGGTCACATGCCTGGTCCAGCCAATGTTCCACCTTTTGAAGGGGTGGTTGCGATTGCTTTCAACCCGGAAGGTACTATCCTCTTATCCGCTGGCGCTGATGGGACTGCAAGATTGTGGGATGTGCATGATGGCGATTTAATTCTGAAGCTAAACGCACACCCAGACAGTGTAGTAACTGATGTAGCCTTCAGCCCTGATGGCAACAACTTTGTCACATCTGGGTTTGATGGAACGGCAATAGTTTGGGATATCACCTCAGGCGAATTGCTTAATACTCTATCAGGGCACTCCGGACCTGTAATGGATGTTGCTTACAGCCCCGATGGACGATTAATTGCAACAGGCGGTGACGATGGCATAGCCAAAATTTGGGATGCAGGAACTGGAGGGATACTGCTTAATTTATACGGACATACCTTGGGGCTTTTGGAGGTTGCATTCAGTCCAGATGGGAAATATTTAGCGACTTCCAGCCAGGATGGAACCGTTCGGTTCTATGTTC
>CBFDCK010000149.1:0-7223 GCA_965603285.1 uncultured bacterium | reverse complement strand
GCAAAGGTCAGTACGGAAAATACCAACACCAGTAAGCCAATCACTTCCAATCCCAGGGCATAGGCTGCCACACCCACCAGCGCAGGTAACAAGGCGCTGCCCAGGTAGGCTGCCGCTACTTGAAATCCGATCGCATTTGCAGCGTTCTGCTGCCCGAAACGCGCTGACGACAGACCAATCATTACAGGAAATATAGGCGCTACAGAGAATCCAATCAGCGCCATCCCGGAAAATCCCACCAGGTTGGCTGGGTTCCACCAAAACAGCAGCGTTCCGAGGATCATACCCGCCATACCGAGGCGCAGCAGGCGGGTGGGACCGATCCGCTCTGTGATGAAACCGAACAGGATGCGACCAAATGTGAGTGATCCCCAGTAGATGCTCACCCACAGACCGGCACGGTTGACCGACACTGCCCGTCCTTCAGTGAAAAGTGTAAAGGACCACTGCCCGACAGAGGCCTCGACTCCGGTGGAAAAGAAGAATACCGCGATCCCCAACCAGACAATTAGCATACCCAGTGTTAAGGAGCTGGGCGCTCGTTCCTGGGCATTGTTCTGCGTGTCGTTGAGCAGCAGCCGGCTAGACCAGTGTTTCAGATTGAGGGCGAAGTATAACGCCAGGATGACCTGCAGTATGGCGATAAAAATAAAACCCCAGCGCCAGTCCAGCCCGTTTACGAGCAGTATGGTAATGATAAGTGGGGCAGTCATGGCGCCTAATCCGTAACAAGCGTGCAGCCAGTTAAGCGGACCGGAACGGTAACGGGCAGCCACAAATGTATTCATCCCGCTATCAATAGTGCCGGCGCCAAAACCGAGAAGTAAGGCGGAAGCGACTACCATCCACCACTCGGGAACGACAACAATAGCAAGCATTCCGACGGCGCGCAGCAGGTTGGCGGTCACCAGCAGCACTCCAAAATCGATGCGAGACAATAACCAGCCGCTGTTGAAGCTGGAGACAAGAACCCCACAAGTACTGGCGACCAGGATCATACCTAAATAATCTAACGGTAAACCGAAGTCATGACGTATAGATGGCCAAGCCACCCCCAGTGAGCCTTCATACATACCCAGGCTGACAAAGCTCAGAAAAGCCATGCCCAGCATGATCTTTTCAGCCCTGTGCATCCCGGTGAACAATTTGATGTTTTTCAAAATAACCAGAGTACCCCGGTGGATATAGTTTTCGCTGCTAACCTGATGTGACGCTTCACAGTTCCCCGACAGGTTTCGCTCATACCAGACGGATGTAGACCGCGTTCCAACGGAAATCCGGGAAGTATCGCAAACACATTTTAGTGTGGGCGCATGAGCCCCAATGGTACCAGGAATCGCCGTGCAGCACATGACGGTCTCTGGATTTGAACCGCAAGCTGCCTGAGTCGTCATAGGAGTTCAGGCGCCACTCCCAGACATTGTCGCTCATATCGAGCACCCTATAAGGTGAAATCCTTTCCAGATATATGCCAACTGGCATGTATGGTCTACTGGTTGTGCTTGGTATGGAGATAAACTAAGTAAAGATTTTACTCGATAAATAGAAAAATTCCTTGACGCAGTATAATTCCAATCCTATACTTTCTGATGTAGCATTGATAAATTGGAAAGAATCAACTGCTGAGGCTAACTTGATAAAAACCAAAACAACCCAATTCGCTGGTTATGAGTGCATTCAGATAGGCAACGACACAGTTTCGCTGTGGGTCGCGAAATCCTTTGGGCCGCGGGTAATTGGTCTCACCCTGGATGGTGGTCACAATCTGTTTGCGGAACTGCCAGATACCAGGTTAAAGTGTCCAGGCGCAGGATATTACTCGCTGCGCGGTGGGCACCGTCTGTGGTGCGCGCCTGAATACCCGCCGCACACCTACCTGCCGGATGATGAAGCAGTCCAAATAGAAGAAACCGGTAATGGTTTAATAATTACACAGCCTGTCGAAGCGCACACAGGTCTCCAGAAATCGATCTCGATCACCCTGCCGGACCAGACTGCACAGGTAGTTCTCGACCATACCATCCGCAACCGCGCCAATGAAGCGCTTGAATTAGCGCCCTGGGCGGTCACGATGCTCAAACCGGGCGGTGTCGCCATCCTGCCGCAGCCAGTTGGGCTGGTTGACAAGTACGGTGTGCTGCCCAACCGCAGCGTAAACCTTTGGCCCTACACGCCGGTCAATTCCCCGCATATCATGTGGGGCGACCGGTATATATTAATGCGGGCTGACTTGAAAGAGGACAAGCTTAAAATCGGATTTCCGAACCCGGCTGGCTGGCTGGGTTACAACTTGAATGGCACGCTGTTTGTGAAATATGCGCGCTACGACAAGAAGGAGTCATACTACGACCAGCAGAGCTCCAGTGAATGCTACTGCGATGCGGGGGTGCTGGAATTAGAAACATTCGGACCGCGCATAACTCTGGGACCGGGTGAGAGCGTTACTCATCGCGAGTTATGGAAGGTTTTTGGGTGTGTTGCGTTTGCCACGAGTGAAGACTCGGTCGAACAAGTTGTCGAAGAAAGGGGGATTTCAATTCCCCAATAGAATCACCACACCCAAGGACAGAATAATCAAGTTGCCCAGGATCACAGCTATATATTGGAATCTCGGAGATAATCGTTCGCGACCCAAACCACCCAACACGGCAAGCAGGGTTTGCCACGATAGCGAGGCCAGACCAGCGCCAATGACGAATACGATCTGATCTGGGAGTGTCATACTGGCGTAAGAGCCCCTCCCAAGGATCAGGGCGGTGAAATAGACCACCGTAAGGGGATTAATTAGAGTTATAAGGACAAATTGGGTGTACGTTTTCAGCGCACTACATTTCACCAGCGTGTCTTCCCTACTGTTAGTACGCTTCAATCCCCGCCATAAACCGAATACCGCCAGAGCGATCAAAACCAGTCCGCTTACTAAGCGCAGTTCAAGTGCGATGGGCTCCAGGATCGTTACAATGGCAGCCCCAGCGACGACAGCCAGGGTGGCGTATAATAAATCAACCGTTGCGGCACCTGCTCCAGCCACGAATCCTACCCGGAAGCCGCACTGCAGACTGGTGTTGACGATCAGGATGGCGATCGCACCTACCGGGATGGCTATACCGTAACCTGCGATGAGACCTTCAACGAAAGCGGACATAATAAACGCTAATTGTACTTCAAATCCGTTGGGTCACGAACAAAATTAAACCATGTATCTCCGCTTTCAGTCCGCTTTCAGTCCGCTCTCATTATATATGTTATATGAAGCCACTACTTTCGTCCTTGAATAACCCACCCATCTACAAGCTTCTCAGCATCTGCCTGGCAATCACACTGCTGATAGGCTGCGCTTCACCAACTCCGGAAACTCTGCCCCCATCAAGCGCCTCAAGCTGGCCGATCTCCACCCCTGAGGAACAGGGCCTGGATTCTGAAACGTTGGCTCAGATGCTAGCCCAAATTAAAGGAGAAGACTACAAGATCGACAGCGTACTGGTCGTCCGCAATGGGTATCTGGTGCTCGACGCATATGTCCATCCCTTCCGCCCTGGAGATACGCACAACTTATATTCGGTTACCAAGAGCGTGGTATCCGCTTTGGTCGGCATCGCCCTCGAACAGGGCTATATCGAGAGCCTGGACCAGCACGTCCTGGATTTCTTCCCGGATCGAGAAGTGAATAACCTAGACAACGGTAAAGCCGACATGACTCTAGAGCACTTGCTGACCATGACCAGTGGATTGGAGTGCCGCGACTCCTACCTGTACAGCAATCGTGGCTTGGAGGAAATGCATAAGACAGACGATTGGATACAGTACGTCCTGGACCTGCCGATGGAAACGCCGCCGGGAACCAAATTCGAGTACTGCAATGGCGCTTCGATGCTGCTCTCGGCGATCTTGCAGGTAGCGACCGGCATGAGTGCGCTAGAATATGCTCAAGAACACCTCTTTGAACCCCTTGGTATCAGGGATGTGCAGTGGGACAGTTCCCCCAATGGGATCACAGTGGGTTACAGCAGGCTTCACATGCACCCGCAGGACATGGCCAAAATCGGCTATCTGTACTTGAAGAACGGTCTCTGGAATGGTGAACAGGTGGTGCCTGCTGAATGGGTCGCAGCCTCAACCCGCACCCACGTTAGCGCTGGGACGCTGCAAGAGGGTTATGGCTACCACTGGTGGGTGGCTCCTCCGGATATGTATCTAGCATTGGGCTACGGCGGTCAATTCATCTTCGTCGTCCCGGAAAAGGATTTGGTAGTGGTATTTACCAGCAGCCTTGAAGGACGCGATTTCTATGTCCCCCAGAAACTGCTGAATGATTACATCCTCCCCGCGCTGATATCCTCTCAGCCGCTGAATAAAAACCCTGAAGGAGATGCCTTGCTAATGTCCGTTATAGAAGAACTGGCAGTCCCTTGAATCCTGCTCCTACTCCTTCTTCCACAGGTGATAAGTCCAGGCGATGGCGAAGACCAGCAGCACGGCAAGTAAGAACCATACATACCAAGGGTACCAGGCCTTGAGCAGGTGGCGCAGCAGCCCTACAGAGCCAAACACGGTGAAGATGACTTCCATCTCGACCAGGACAGAGACCTGCTCATAACTGCTCGCCCCCCAGCCGCGGTATGAGCTCCACGCCAGCGCCAAAAGGGCGGCACCCAGGAGGCGGCTGATCAGCGGGTCAATGGGCGCCCAACCGAATAAACCGAGGAAGCGACCCGGTGCGAGCAGCAGCGCGGCACCGAAGATGAGTGAAACAATTACATGGATCAAGAACGTGTATTTAAGCGACTTTGACATGCTGGTATCTCCTCTCCCATTATGAAACTTTGATGTCCAAATCTTTCATTACGCTGTAATGTCTCAGCGCATTGGCAGCCGGAAGATGATTCATCCCCCGACAGTGATGACCTATTTTAGATAATAATGACCCTTTGGTCAAGCTGCATCGTTTCTTTATACAATGTGGTCAGAGCAGTGATTAATGAGCGCAGATGAGTGTGAATGGGAATAAGAAGTAGCAAATTAGAAATAGCAATATAGAAATGGTAAATTATGGATGGCGTCGTAGTTGCGGCGTTCGAGGTTGACGATACGCTGGAGGTATTCAGTGGACATGGTTGCCATAGTATTTGCGATCAGGTTTTATAAGCAAGCCTCCAGCATTGACACCACATGATATTAAATCAATTCAAAAAGCGGCATCAGCCACAAAATAACCGTATCTTTCAGCCGGTCCTGGTGTTATATAATTGGGCAGCGGGATGTAAATTGTTTTATATATTTTTCATTAGGAGGTTTTTATGGAACTTCAACTGATTTGTATGGGATTGATCGCCATTGTATTCGGTCTCGCAGTGGCATTTTTCGGCTACCGGATCTTTTTACTCTTACTACCATTGTGGGGATTTGTGTTCGGTTTTGCGTTGGGCGCTGAAACCATTACGACCCTGTTTGGTCAGGCATTCCTAAGCACGGTGACTGGTTGGGTTGTTGGGTTCATCGTTGGTCTTGTTTTCGCTGTGTTGTCTTACCTGTTTTATATCATCGGTGTGGCGCTGTTTTCCGCCTCGTTTGGTTATGCCCTCGGAGTTGGGCTGATGGGTTTAATAGGCATTGAAGGCATTCTGGCCTGGATTGTCGGCATAATCCTGGCAGTTATTGTCGCCATTGTCGTGATCAGATTCAACCTGCAGAAGATCGCCATTGAGCTTATTACAGCCGCGGGTGGTGCTGCCGCTGCCCTTCTGGGCTTGCTGGCTCCTTTCGGGGTTGTTGAAGCGGGAAAGACATTCGCTCAAACTACCAGAGGTGTGTTCCAGAATTCAGTATTGTGGTTGATTCTCTGGATTGCGGTGGCGATTTTTGCCTTCATATTCCAGCAGCGCACCAACCAAGCTTTTGAATTGGAAGAACCAGAAAGAAGTTTTTAGGACGATATCACTGCTGCCCTTACCAAATGGCTCCCATGTTCTGCATGGGAGCCATTCTCTATGTCCGGCATTACTCATAATGATGTATACGCAGCGTTATGTGTGTGCGTTCCAACGGAGACCATTGGAATGAGGTGAATATATATAAAAAAGGCCCTACCTTGAGGGCCGTTTTTGTATATGCCACAAAGCTGCATAATTTGCATTGGGGCGGCCCACCCCCCGGCTACCCCGGCCACCGTTGCTGACCGGGTGACCTGACCGGATTTGGATACCAACCAGCACAAGGGTTCTCTGACAACATCAGCAGGCGGGCAAGCATTGCCCATCCAAGACCGGCGGATAAAGAAGCTTTTATAGGCTGGAATCGAGAGTGTCCAAATTTAGAAAACGGGTTCCAGGACTTGGACAGACTCCCTGTTCGTCTATCCTTTGAAGTAGAAGAAGTTGAATGCTATGGCGAAGCCACTCATAACAACGAAGTACATCCAGGCGATCCCGGGCAGATCCCAGAAGAACAAGCCCAAGAAGATGACTATCACCCACAGGACATTGGTGATGCACTCCATCTGAGCCATGATCTTCACATTGTCCCATGATGTTTCCCTGAACGCCAAGAATGAACTTATAGCATACCCAAGGATGGCTGTACCTAAGAGCCTGAATACCTGCGGAACCTGGTTGGACAGGCAGCCTGTCAAGTCGCCCCACAGCACCGGGACAAACAGGTAAATAAGAGCGAAGATGCTCATCATTATGCCGTGGACGAGGAATGTGTACTTTAAACCTGTTGATATTTGCTTCTCCATTTCCTTTCTCCTTTAGATTAGGCGGCCTACTGTTTGCTTCACCTGCGCGGCGGGTTCGTGTCCCTCACCATCGCTACCCCAGGTCGCACAAAGCGAGTACGGACCTGGATTTGGGTGCCGGTTAGCCGCGTCAGGTGCAAGCGTTGTTATGCGGCCACTCTCCCTATCCAACAACAACCTCAGAACTGCCTTCCGTACGATACCGTCGTTTCAGGCTATAGCGCTCATCATTTCTGCTCGCTATAATTATCCAGATCTAGCGCCTAAACAGGAATAGCCCGAATGCAATCATGAAGATGAAATGCATTACAACAGGCATCCACCCCATCACATTCATATGGCCAGCAAACTGGGCGAACAATAAGATTACTGTGCTCAAGAGCAAATATGTAAACATGGTAGCAAGAACTGCACGATGAGTCTCAGGGTGGGCTGACTTTATACCAAACCAAAGAAGGACTACAAATCCAAGCAATGCAGAACCAAA
>CBFDCK010000148.1:0-7312 GCA_965603285.1 uncultured bacterium | reverse complement strand
GGTTTCCATACCTGCTAATAATGAATAGTACACGTAAAGTTACGTCGGATAGGGATATCCGGCTCAACTTCGTTGAGCTTTGCATGTTTGCTCGCTTCGCTCACAAAATGCATGTTTTTCTAATAGTTTAGATAGAAAGTTTTTCATATTACAAACGCCTATGTAGGGCAGGTTTCCATACCTACCCCCACAGGTGGTGGCTAAGATAGCTGCCGTACAATTTATTAGACAGCCCCTTAATTGTATGCTTTATCCCTCAATAATATCCAACTTTCCTTGATCTTCGAATATGCTTCGATACCTTTGGACATACTCACCCGGGGTGTATGAATGTCCCTGAGGCCCTGGGTTCTCCAAACAATAAGTTGCAGCCAGAGCGCCCATACGACCGCAAGTGTTAAGGTCCAATCCGTGGCTGTAACCCGTCAGGAACCCACCCCGGAAAGCATCTCCCACGCCGGTAGGGTCGCTAATCTGTTTGGGCTCCACAATTGGAATTTGATAGGTACCCTCTTCTGAATATATCCTGGTACCACTCTCTCCTTGTGTGACCACGATAAACGAGACCGCTTCGTTGAGGAGGATCTGGTCTTGATCCCAACCTGTCGTCTTATTGATCAATGCGAATTCGTAATCGTTTACGAACAGGGCCAAAGCTTCCTGGATGTCTCGCTGCAGGTCGTCTCCCGAAAGGCGGACAATCTGTTGGCTGGGGTCGTAGATATAAGGTATCCCCATATCCTGGCATTCGCCGGCATATTGGATCATCGCATCGGGAGCGTTGGGCGAGATCATGACGATATCAGGCGGGTCGTGTTCCAAGTCCCGCAAAGATATTTGAGCGGCATAAGCCATTGCTCCAGGATAAAAACTTGCGATCTGGGCGTTGGCGCGATCCGTGTTGACGAAAAACGAAGCCGTGTACTCGCCAGGAATCACTTTTGCACCGGAAGTATCCACACCGTTGCTCTCCAACCAGGTCCGGTATTCCTCAAAATCCTCACCAACCGTCGCCCAAAGGCGCGGCCGCCCACCCAACAGCGCCAGCGTATAAGCGATATTAGGAGCGACACCACCGCGCATGCGCACCATTGAGTCGACCAAAAAAGAAAGACTGATCGACTCCAGACGCTCGGGCAGGATATGATCCTTAAAATATCCCGGGAAGGTCATCAAATAATCGAAGGCAACCGAACCAGTTATTACGATATCCATGCCGACTTAGCCCTCTACAGTCTTGACCAGGTTATCCACAAACGGTGGGTAAACTACGCCGTTCTCGGTGATAATGGCGCTGACCAGCCGGTTTGGGGTCACGTCAAAAGCCGGGTTGCGCGCTTTTGCGCCCTCCGGGGCGATGGCTCGACCACTTTTCTGCAAATCAAGCACCTCAGCGCCATTGCGCTCTTCAATAGGGATCAATCCACCGTGCGCCAGTGACAAGTCGATCGTTGACGTAGGAACGACCGAATATGCGGGTACATCATTGTCATTCGCTGCCAGTGCGAGCATATAGGTGCCGATCTTATTGGCGACATCTCCGTTAGCAGCCACCCGGTCCGCACCGAAAAACACCTTATCCACCTGACCGGAACGCAAGAAGTATCCGGCTGCATTATCTGAAATGATCTCGTATGGGATGCCGTAGCGCTCCAGCTCCCAGGCTGTCAAACGGGCACCCTGCAAACGAGGCCTAGTTTCATCGACCAGCACATGTACCCGTTTTCCACTTTCGTGCGCCGTGCGTATCACTCCCAGCGCGGTACCCCAGTCGACGGTCGCCAAAGCGCCGGTGTTGCAGTGATGTATGACCGTGTCTCCATCCTCGATCAGCGCTGCGCCGTATCCCGCCATTCTTATGTTGATCTGCACGTCTTCATCGGCGATCGCCTGGGCCTCGAGCAGGACCGCCGCCCGCAGGTCCTCTACATCCCCTGTGGCGCTAACGGCTGTGCGCAGGATGCGTTTCAGAGCCCAGTCCAGGTTAACGGCGGTTGGGCGTGCTTCACCTAACACATTCGCCGCTAATTCTAAGTCCACTCGCAGATTATCAATGCTCGTGGCAGGAGACTGCCTGGCAGCTAACGCCATCCCAAAGGCTGCCGCAGCGCCAATTGCCGGTGCGCCGCGCACGACCATATCACGAATCGCAGCAGCCACCTCGCGGTAGTCGTCATAAGCGACCACCTGAAATTCAGACGGCAACAGGCGCTGGTCAATCATGTTTAATTTTCCGTCTTCGTAATTCCATTCAATTGTTCTCATTTTTAACCCCGATATCTACTAGATGTGTTTTCTTTGACTTCAGTCCGGTCTTCTTGATAGTTGGTCAAATTCCAGCTGCCTTCAGAGCAATAAAAACGCCTTCGGGAGAGAGCGTATTACTGACTCGAAGGCTTCTATAACAACCTGAGTTTAACATGGCAACCTACCTTTGTCAAAGTATCTCGGTGAGACCCCTCTCCCTGATAACTATCCCCTACAAACTCCGTAGGGCAGGTTTCCATACCTGCCGATTGAATGGTTTACACAAAGACTGTGGTCGCACTCAACCGACGTCGGACGTATCGAAACCAAGGGTGCTGTGGGTTTACTCGCAATGACAAATTAAACTATGCTGTTTGACAGTACACTAGTAAGCGCCTGTGATATTTTATCTATTCAGATCAACCGTATTCCGTAAATTGTTCGCGGACTTTAGACCAGAGGGGTCGTGGTATAAGGTAACCTGACGGTATATGTTTTTATTGAGCCTGAAATTGGATGACAATATTAGGATGTGGTTGGCTGGTGGATTTCCTTGGATTTCTGATCCAAAATCTCTTGCATCTCACCAGATTCCGGATCAGATGTATATAAATCCACAAGTTCATCCGGATCGTTCTCCAGATTATATAGTTCATACTGGTCTTTATAGTTTTCATAACCTTGATAATACACAAGTTTGTGAGTTCCCTTAATCAGGGCTAACGTGGTTTCATGCATGGGTCCAAAGGTTGAATTGCTGCTGGCTTCCAGAGCCCAGATATCCCGTTCAGGATTCCCGCTCCCATCCTGGAATGGTAGGATCTGACCCTCTACTGATCCCGGAATGGGAAGACCGGCGATATGAAGAAGTGTGGGAAGCAGGTCCAAGCTGCTGGTTTGTGCGTGAATATCCTTGCGATCTTCTTGCCCGGGAGATGAGATGACTAGCGGCACATGCAGAAGCGGCTCGAATAAAAGAGGTGTGCTATGGCCGCGATGACCTCTTTCAAAAAGCTCGCCGTGATCGGAAGTCAGGATCAGGTAGCTGGAATCCAGCAATCCAGTCTTTTCTAAATAATCAAGCAGTCTACTGAACTCGTAATCAAGATTAGCGATAAATTCATCATAAGTCTGCCGTTGACCGGGATAATTAGTTAGGTGTCCATCACCGAGCGGATGTCTTTCCTTAGGCTGTGGCTCCCAACCGTCATTAAACATTTTATGGAAATCACTGGTAGGTCGATATGGTGAATGTGGCGGCATCAGATGGATATAGGAGAAAAAGGGTGCAGGCAACTCTTCCAGCAGTGACATAACTCCACCCATCACCTGATCGATCGTGAAATGTGCATAGGTGCTTTTTATACCAGGCATACCAATTGGATATAGTTCTGTCAGATCGCGGAAAGCCAATCGAAACCGGAGTAAAAAAGTAAAATCATATAAGATCGAACTTAAAAGCGATCCGCGTGGGGTATCACGCCTGAACAGAAACCTATCAAAACTTCTAAAACCAGAGATGGCTTCTTCACTGGGCAGGTTGTTGTAGATCGTATTACCAAAAAAATTGAAGCTGTCGGACGCCTGGTGACAGTCCAGGTATTGTTCAAACTGGAAAAGAAGCTTGTCTGCAAATATGTTCTGGGTGAAAGCCGCCGTGTAATACTTGTCCCGCAGCAAGCGGAAAATATTATTGGGCACAACATGCGGTCTTATGGAACCGTCCAAGGTATAGGCGCGATGCTGCCAGGGATATGTGCTGGTGAGCAGGGAGGCGGTGCTGGGCGTGGTGAAATTAGCAGCTGAATGGTGGTTGTGGTATACGGTTGCTTTTTCTGCAAATCGTTCAAAGTTCAGACTGGTATTGCGGGGGTAACCGAAAAGTGAGAGGTGATAAGCGGAAAGCGTATCAAAGACAAGGATGATTATATTGGGAATCGAATCACCAAGATTTCGCCCTCTCAGTTCTTCAGGTGAAATCTTCTTCACCAGAGGAGCTAATGACAGACCGGCTGCCACCTTTAGAAAACCGCGTCGGCTTAGTCCGGTTTTTCCGTTAGTATCCATTCCATCCATTATACAAAAGATTCAACTCTACTTGTATTTAACCAACCTATTCGTATCATTAAAAAATAATTCGAAGGAGAACCACAAACAGGCTTATCAAACCCAAAGGCAGGTAGATATAAGCAAAGATGGTCATCCCTTCAGCGAAAGCGTTTACCATTCGGGTCAACCTAGGCAAGCGGTCGAAAAGGAACGACAGTAGAACTATCAGGATTACTGTCCCAACCAGAGTGATGATTGAGATTTGGACGAGATGTAACAGCCTCAACGGAATGGCGTCCCCAAGTTTGGGATGTATCAGATAAGCAGCCAGGCTTACCAGCGCTGCTAAAAAACCTCCCTGGGCGACAAAGTTATCTTTGAAAAACCTGGGGGGCAATAAAAACGCCAACACCACCATCCCACCCAGGAAGATCAGGCTCTCGAAAAGCGCAAAAGCAAACACATAAGTTGATAGGATCAAGATATCCCTGGTGTACATGTCCCCTAACCAGCTGGGAAGATAGTAGAACATTGTGTACAGTGTCCAGGTGAAGACAAAAAATATTATGATCGAGAAGACCGGGATGACTTCGTGTCTGGTTGGTAATTTTGATTTTAAAAACTTTTGTAACATCTTGAACAGAATTATAAGCTGAGGTTGAGAAAAAACGAACGTTTCCCACAACAAATCTTGTATAGCAGGCGGAGAAATCGAATTACTGCGATTATGTACAAGTATCTCTACAGGCGGATTTTAAGTTATCCAAATCTGTGTCCAATGCGTATTATACCTAATGAAGACGTCTATAGTGTCTGCAAAAAAACCATGATTGGTGTCCATTCTGTAAATTGCTGGCGGACTTTTTTCTATCCCACCTGAGTGGTGAAGCGTGAACATATGCCACTCTCCCACCGCACCCGACCAGCAACAATGTGAACCTCGATCAGGCGGGGATATGAAAGGCTCAGTCTTTACCCATTGTTCGTCGGTCTGCGGCACGAGTTGCTCCTTGAGTGGGTTCAAAGAAAATTATTTTTGAGTAAAAAAATATCGTGAAACGAAGAGGAACGAATAAATGGACGATAGAATATAGCTGGATTGGCAGTAAGGGAGGGGAGAGTTGAACCGGTCATGGGAGCTCCTTAGTAAACCCAGTTTTCAGTATAGCGCTTAATTAATAGCACAATTGTTCCAGGTATGCAAGGGATAAATGGGGGAATTAAGAAAAAATACCACTTAGGGGGATAGAAAAATTAGGAATAGCAAGTGTCAAATAGCAGGTCAGAAGAGAAAACGAACTACTACCACCGAGTATATTCCGCCCATGCAGCGAATGGAGGCACGAAGCGGAGTTCCGAGGACAGGAAACGAATCGTATGCTAGGTTGGTGTTCGCAGGATGCTGTAGGCACCCTGACGAAATTTGTCCTTCAACGTTTCGTCAGGTACGGTGGCACGCTACACACTAACCACAATAATCAAGTTTTCCTTACACCAACAGTCAAACTTTCCCGATAGACAATAGCAATTAAAACTGGCAAGATATTGGGTCGCATCCCCTGGAAAATGCGTGACACATCTCTGACTTTGATACATTCTAATCCGACCAGCACATTGACCGGTTTTGCCCACTCCTTTTTTCAGTTGAGTCAATATTACCTTATAATATTAAGAACAAATAATTGCCACTGAACTTCCGTCTGTGATTCGAGTAAGGAGAAAGAAATGAAGTCGTATAAAAATGCATTGCCAATAGTGATAATAATGTGCAGTTTTATTCTTGTGACAGGTGCGAGTGCTGTCTCGAATTCAAAAAAGGATGGACTTTCTCCGAACTCAACATCAAGCTCTGGAGGATACCTTGGACCTGAGTTTCATATTTGCTGTAATTCCGAGGTACACCAGAAGTATCCAGCTGTTGTTTACAATCGAATCCATAATGAATATCTTGTGGTAAATCATGAGGAAACATCCAGTAAACGATACATAGGTGGTGCGCGTATCTCTCCTGGTTCAGGTCAAGTTTCATTATTTCTTATCTCCGGTAGGGGCTCCTATGACTGCTGTCTCTACCCTGATGCAGCCTACAACTGGACAGATGATAAGTATCTTGTGGTCTGGCAGCAATACCATTCCAACCTAAGCCGTTGGGAAATTTGGGGCAGGTTCGTCCCATGGGATGGTACCGACTTTACTATTCCAGACTTCAAAATCGCCACCTCGACTGGGTGTAACCTGAAATTCCCGAAAGTGTCCTGGAACAGCTACAGAAATGAATTTATGGTGGTTTGGCAAGAAGAGACTTCAGCTGGTGTTTTATCCAAAATTGGTTTCAAGCGAATAGCGCCTAATAGTAGTTCCCCGGGTTCAGGTTATGTCCGGCAAGTCGGATTTCCGGGAAATCCGGATATTACATACAACGTCGCCACGGACCAGTATCTGGCAGTCTGGTCAGAGGTCACCCCTGCCCATTATGTTGACATCTATGGTGCTCGGCTGAATTATCAGGGTAAAATTCAAACTCAGGTATTCCCAATCAGCCAGCAAGATGATGAACAACAATTCTCATCTGTAACCACCAATAGTCAAAACCGCTTCATGGTTACCTATCAAGATAAATTCTTTGGAGAATGGGACATTTACGGTAAATTCTTCGATGTAAATGGCAATCAAGTTGGGGACAAGGTTTGGATTGCATACTCAACTGACGATGAGACTCATGCAGATGTAGCAGCAAATGGGCTTTCTGACCAGTATCTTGTTGTCAATCAGAGGAACACTTCGAGTGGGGAGAGTATTGAAGCTAGATTATATAATGGTAATGGTGATCCACTCAATTATGTAGAAATCTCAACTGGTGGATTTGGAGATAATCGCAATCCTGCTGTAGGTACCCATCTTTCAGGATACTTTGTGACCTACCAATGGCAATCATTGGAACCTGGTTCAATCAATGATCTTTATGGCCGATTTTGGTCTCCTCATGGAGTTTTCTTGCCTTCTGTTTTTCGTTAAT
>CBFDCK010000147.1:0-7374 GCA_965603285.1 uncultured bacterium | reverse complement strand
TCCTCCAGCACGACATCATATACCTCCTGTGAGACCCTGGTACCAACAGCGCGTTGGTTATCTGCGGTCATCACATTGGTAGAAACCCGCAGGTCACCGAAGAAGATGGTCACAGTGTCGATACCAGCGACCTCCTTGATGCGATCCACCAGGGTGAAGTCGTTGTTGAACATATATGCTGCCAGAACTGCACCTGCCACTTCACCTTGATCGTCTATTAAAGGAGAGACGCCTGTCAATGCTAGACCAGCTGTGCCTTCGCGTTGATCGAAGGGTTCTGCAGCAGCCTTGGGTGTATCAATCAATGTTATGTAAGCCTGGTCTTCTAACCCCACCTGGGTCAGGAATTCAGCAGGCAAAATTTCGGTGGCTGCACGTTCCTCACCGGAGGCGAACACTTCTTCGACGATGGGTAATTGCCCCCAATTCCCATTGGTGATCACCGGTGTTAGTTCTCCCCCAGGCGCTAAAACCCGGCCTGTCAAAATGTTCCCGTCCGCATCGAGGACGGAAATGAGGTGCGTTCCGCCGAGAGCCAATACCGCGATTTTGCTTGTAATCTGCTGGTCAATTATGCTGAGGGCTTCATCCTGACCCAGGGTGGCGGCTGGCAAACTCTGAACAACCCAGGGGTCCAGCACCAGGCGGTGGCTTATGGCTGCGCTTTCATCCAACTTGAGTTGGTAGAACGCATTTGCCAGGTCCATATCGCGATCCACCCTCTCAACTTCGGCTGCCTTTAAATAGTCGCCTATCACCCGCGAGATAGCTACGGCGCTCAAACCCACGGTTAATGCAGCTACTAATGAAAATGAGATGATCAGCACCAGACGCAGCCGCCCCCCAAACAGGTTCGAGATGAATCGCATTATTTCACAACCCTTTCTGGTCTAGTGGCAGTTGCCTGAAGTGGATGGCTGTGCACCTGCCTCCCGTTTTTTATCTTCGGGTTGACATCATGCCTTGCCACAATCTGGGAGGGGAAGAGGCGCTATAAGGATTGCCTCTTCCCCGCCTGGTGGAGGAACATCAGGCCCTTCTTGCACCTGCCTTCTGGGACCAGCCCCCTGAGCCCGGTTTGTCCAGGTTACGATACCTTTTTCTGGCTGAGCATCCACTCCACTTTACCAACCAGGTCTTCTAGTTCGATCGGCTTATCCACAAACAGTTCGACCGGCAGATAATCAATGTCGGGTTCAAAGCGCAGAGGCGTCGTGCTGTGAATTGCGGTCAGCATCAGGATCGGAATGTCTTTAAATTCGACGAACTCCGAGGTGGGATCGGGGCTGTGCAGTTTAAGAGCCATTTGAAATCCCTCGGTTTTGGTCTCCATCATCACATCCAGGATGATCAAGTCCGGTCGTTCGGCTTTGATCATGTCAATCCCTTGCGCACCGCTGTTAGCCTCGATAACCTCATAACCTTCGACCTCCAGGCTCATGCGAATAGCCAAAACGATATCCGGGTCATCATCGATGATTAAAATCCTAGCCATTTTATTGTCTCCTTTCTCCTTTTTTATTGGAGTGTTGAAATTGATATTATCTTTAATATCTAAATCTGGATATATTTTATTACTCACAGGAATCCCTTTCGTCCCACAGCTCTACCAATATTGATGCACAAATTCCTGGTACAGCCATTTTAACCGCATCGCTCAAACCATAAAACCACTTCACCTCCATTGGCTGCACGCCGTAAATAACTATCTCCGGCAGTTCTAATTTCAGCACAGTGCTCAATGCCAGCACTTCCGCCAGACCGGTATTATGCATCGAAATGTTTATGTTCGGGTTGCCAGACTTGAGTATTGTTTCTTGCAGGGTGAAGCGCACCCACTCACCGGGGGACCGCTGGACAAATGCTGAGTCGACGATGATTACTGATCTGTAGTTATGGGTGAGAAGGGCATCCAACAAATTGTCCGGTGAGCCATCAAACTGCAGAGTTACGTTTTTTGGCAGGCGCTCCGATTTTTCTAGTGTTTCCAGGACAGCCATCCCTACGCCGTCATCGCCGCACAATGGATTTCCAAGCGCTATGATGACCGTATCGCTAGTTACCGAAGCAGGATCATGGTATGACTGTAGGCTGCTTTGTTCTTTTAAAACGGCGGGGAAGCCCTTTACGGAATGAAGGTCAGACAAAAGTCACCTCCAAGGTGTGTGCGGAACATGAGATGCAGGGATCATAAGCGCGCACCAGCATTTCGACTTGCTGGGTGATCTCGTCGGAAGGTCTATCTAATATCGAAGGCACCAATACCTGCATATCCGCTTCAATGTTTGCCAGGTTTTGAGCGGTTGGGATGACACAGTTCGCGTCGCTGATAATTTCATTTTTGATCACATAATTATGGAATAAAGTACCCCGTGGAGCCTCGCAGGCGCCCACTCCACCTCCTGAAATACGACTCGGTTTGGCAGGCTCTTCCTGTTTGATGCCATTTTCTAATAAACGCTGGATTGTCTGGATAGATTCCTCAACGCAGTGGACGATTTCGACAACCTGGGCTGTGGTGTTCATGTACGGGTTGGTTGTTTTGGTACCCAAATCCAGGGCGTTCGCCGCCGAGCGGGCTTTGGGGTGTAACTTGTCCTGGTTGATATTATAGCGCGCCAGGGCTCCAACCATGTAGGATTGTCGTTGATGTCGAGCATGTTTAGCGGTTGAATGGGCAACCTGAAACTCGTTCGTGACCTCTCGGTAAAGTTCTAGGGGCCATGAGCCGCCATCTGTGCTGGTTATCTCACCGTCCATGAAACAGTATTCGTCATCCTTGCGTAATGCGATATATTCTGTATCACGCTCAAAATCGGGAAATGTGAGGCTCTGGAAAAGCTCCACTGTGGCGTCAACATCCTGTCGGGCGTCTTGTAAGCGTTCATCCAGGTTAATCAATTGCTCTTCAGTTGGCAGGTGTGTAAAGCCGCCGACCATCATCCCGATTGGGTGTGTGTGGCGCCCGCAAACGAACCCACAGATTTCTCCTGCCAGCTTCTTCATCCGCAGTGCCCGCAGGACCACTTCAGGAGCGCTCTTGGCAAGCGGGATCACACTACCTATTCCGAGTAAATCAGGAGCTACCAGCATGTAAACATGCAGGATGTGACTGTCTAATATCTCTCCATACAGGTTGAGTAAGCGCAGCAGATTGGTCTGCGGGCTATTATGGACACCCAATGCATTTTCGACAGCACGCAGCGATGCGGTGGCGTGTGTGACGGCACAGATTCCGCAAATACGGGACGCGAGATGCGAAGCCTGTTCATAAGGCAGCCCGCGCAGCATTGCCTCAAAGAAGCGCGGCGCTTCCACGATCTCCAGGTCACACTGCTCTAATACGCCTTTGCTGACGTTTATTACAATGTTGCCGTGACCTTCTACCCGTGTGAGGTGGTGCAGGTCGATGCGAACATTTTTCTGATTATTGGCTGCCATGGACATCCCTTTTATCGTGAATTAATTGGTAGGATTGGAAGAGCTTGATTTGTTTACTAAACACATCTTCGTCAATACCGTGTTCAGCCAGGGCGATTTTCATTCCTTCCATATTCGGGGTGCTTATAGGTCCCCGGCAGCCATCACATCCAACGCCGTTCGATGGGCAGATTGCACCACATCCCGCCCTTGTGATCGGTCCCAGACAAGCCTTACCATAATTAAAAACGCACTCATTTTCCTTCAGTTTACATTCGACGCATACGGGATAGTCCGGGATCCGCAGTTGCCGCCCCTGTAGGAGCATCTTAACAATTTGTACGAACTCCTCTCTATCGATGGGACAGCCTGGGACGAATCCATCAATCGGGATAACTGCTTCAATGGGTCTGGCTGGGTATGAATCTTGGGACACAGCCATCCGCCCATATACATAGCGCTGGACTTCTGCCTGAGATTGCCAGTTGCGCAGCGCATTGACACCTCCAAGATGGGCACAGGCACCCAGAGCAATCACAATTTGTGCCTGCTCGCGGATGGTTTTTATCCTATTTTCGTCTGCTGGGCGCGTACAGGAGCCTTCCACAAAGGCGATCTTATAGTCATCGCCCTTCTCGCTCATGGCTTCACGAAACTGGACAATATCTACGGCGTCTAATAATGCAGAGTGATTTTGGAGAGAATCGATCACCGTCAACTGGCAGCCTTCACAGCCCGCGAAATCGAAGAAAGCAACTTTTGGTTTATCCGTTGACTTCATAAGGCTTCCTCCAGGTGTTTAATTTGAGCATATGAGAAACTGGGTCCTTCCTGGCAAACGTAAACGTTGTTTATCTGGCAGTGACCGCATTTGCCCACTCCGCATTTCATGCGGCGTTCCAGGCTCAACCATATATTGCCGTCTCGTATCCCCAGTCCGAGCAGTTCCATTAATACAAAGCGATACATTACCGGTGGACCGCAGGTGATAGCAACTGTATTGGGCGCTGCGACCTGTATTTTGGGAAAGAGGGTAGTTATCACACCGGTATTTCCGGTCCAATTCTCGTCCGCATGGTCTACGGTTACGTGCAGCTCTACATCCTGACGTTCATCCCATTCCTGCAGCTCATCAGTGAACAGAAGTTCGGCGGGATTCCTTGCGCCATATAAGATAATCACTCGCTCGAAATTAGTACGCTTATCCAGCACCTGGTTGATCAGCGAGCGCAAAGGGGCTAATCCCAACCCGCCGGGCGCAAATAGGATATCTTTGCCATGCATACGTTCGACCGGGAAGCCGCGACCGAATGGGCCACGCAGACCGATTGGATCACCTGGTTCCAATTTATGTAGGGCATTGGTCAAATCTCCCACTCGTCGAATGCATAATTCAAGTGTTCCGTTGCTGCGGCTGGGTGATGATGAAATGCTGATCGGCGCCTCCCCCATGCCAAGTAGAGACACCTGTACAAATTGACCGGGCTTGTGATTTAGTGAGAGTCCATCCGGCAGTGCGATTATGAAGAGCTTCTCCAGTTCGGTCAATGGGCGCACATCTTGGATTTGCGCCTGTGTTGGCAGATAAATTGATTTAGTTTGCAGGGTATCGTAAAGTTGTACGCTCACTGAATTAAAACCTCCTGTCGAATCTTGCGAGCTGCGGAATGGCGGCGAAAGAGCCGGTTGAGCACACCCACGGGTGTGATGTCCACCAGACATGATTCAGCACAACGCCCACAGCCCACACATCCGACTAAACCGGGAGCGATGGATTGGTATTTATATTTGCGTAAGAATCGGTGTCGTTGACGGTTGGATTGTTTGGGACGGAAATCATGACCGCCAGCAACAGATGCGAATTGGTTGAGTTGGCATGAATCCCATACGCGTGCGCGCTCTCCGGTGGTGAGCGAAAATTCCACCTCATCTCGAACGTCGAAGCAGTAGCAGGTCGGGCAAACAATAGTACACGAGCCGCATCCCAAGCACCGTTCGCCAAGTTCATCCCACAGTGAAGACCGGAAACCGAGCGTCATCAGGCTGGGAAGCTCGGTGACATCGGCATCTAATCTATAAGGGAAGCTCGACCACTTTTTGCTCATAACACGATTGATCAGGCTGTGATCTTCGGATGTGGGTTCCAGCGTGTGATTAAAACCGTCCAGCAGCTTCTTGCCTTTTTCAGAACCGATATAAACGGCGTAAGTACTTCCTAAATCGGTGAGATGAAGGTCAAATTCTTCGGGCACACTCAGGGTCCCCATGTCTTTACAAAATGAGTGCTCGCTGCAGGGATTGAGACACTCGATGCTCACTAGAGTTGTGTTTCGGCGTCTGGAGAGGTAGTGCTGATCGACCAGGTTCTGGCTGAACACTGCATCCAGCATACTGATAGCGTGCATGTCGCAGGTGTGTACACCCAAGATTACGATCGGGAAATCTTCCAACACTGGTTCCACCAAGTTTTCGGCGACGTTGAAGTGGATCAGATCTTCGTGCGTCGGCAGGAGCACCTTTTTAGGGGGCAGGATTGTAGTCCCATAGTCCAGTTCGATCTGGTTTGCTGAATCGATCTCGCGAAAAGTGTATCGATCCTGTACCCTCTGCGGGGCGATCAAACGGTAATCCGATAATATATGTTCTATCCAGTCGCTTACTGCTTCTTTTGGCAGCATCTTAAGAGTCATTATCCATTACTCCTGTCACCTGGCTTGCAACCAATAGTTTGCCTTACCCAGGGACTGTTTACTAAATAAGAGAGGGAATTCTTCCTGATCACACAGGTCCGCCGTTGTCTGGAGAATTGGCTTAAGAATCTCAACCAGAGCGGGCAGGATGGCAGCCAGTGATTCTCTTACGATTGGTGATAGCGGCGCACCAAACGAAATGTCAACAGGCTGTATTCCCAGAATGGCAACTTGGCTGCCCATTTCGGTGGTTATATAAGCGCAAAGAACGTGCAGGGGCAGGGTGTGGGTTGAGAAGCTGAAACCGGTTGTGCTTTGGGGATCAATGCACCGTACGCCGCCAGGCTCTACCCCCATCTGAGCGGCATCAGTAATAAGCACCAGATCGGGGTCAAAGCGCCGCAACTCACCGAATACATTTTCCGGTGCGATGCGTGCGTTGATCACGAGCAACCTATCACCATAAATGGCGTTTTGCTTTAGAGCACGCACTATCAATATGCCAGCCACGTCATCTCCGTGCAGTTGGCTGCCTATTCCCAGGACAGCAACTCGGGGCGCAGTCCCATCCACCCACAGATTTTGGAGAGATGTGTTAAGCTGATTCTGCCAGTACTTGTTCAATATCATCTTCATTTCCGAAGAGGGTGGTGAAATGCTCTTTATCCAGCGCCGCCAGTTCCCAAACATCAAATCTCATCTCCAAACAATCGTGCATACAACTGTGCACACATTGTGCGCAAAATATGCAGCGGTCAACGTGGTAGCGCAGCACAAATCGTTTTTCTTTTTTATCAATCACGATCATCTCGATCGCATTTGCCGGGCAATCCATAGCGCAGATTCCACAACCAGTACATTTTTCTGGATTCCATTCCAGGTAGCCTCGCAGCCTTGCGGGTGCTTCCTGCCGATTCTTGGGGTATTGTTGTGTGATTGGCTTCCGAAAAAGCGAGTAAGTCACATCGCTGAGCATAGCTCCGATTTTCATAAGATCATCCTCCCACCAATCATGAATATCCACTGCACAAGCACCAGTAAAGCGCCGTACCGCCACCATAAGCCCACTGTTTGATCAATTCGCAACCGAGCGAGTAGCGCTTGCAGACCAGCGATAACCAGCAGTAAGGCGAGCGTCTTCAAGAGAAAGAATAGTGGGTTAGAGACCCCTCCGAGGTAAAAAGCAGCGATGAGGGTAAGCCCGACCAGCAATTCGACCCCTTTTCCCAGCCGGAACAAGGCTAATCCCCTGCCGCTGTATTCT